>CANGUZ010000019.1 GCA_947457255.1 Flavobacteriaceae bacterium | reverse complement strand
TTACTTCAATCTTTTTCCCTATAATACAAATCATACTCATACTTTTTTATTTTATAATCTTACTTACCACACGAAAGGATTGACTTCGTCGAATTTCATTTCGTGCGGGAGCGGGGGGTTACTTCAATCTTTTTCCCTATAATACAAATCATACTCATACTTTTTTATTTTATAATCTTACTTACCACACGAAAGGATTGACTTCGTCGAATTTCATTTCGTGCGGGAGCGGGGGGGGGTAAAGACCTCTAGTTCCCATCATATGTAATTGTCCAGTTCATATTCTCCAAATCCTTTAACGTTAAATCATATCTCTTTATAACCAAATTATTTGCTTTAATATAATCCCAACCCTGTGTTTCTAATGTAGGACCATCGAAAACATAAACCATCATAGTGCCTGATTTTATGCTTGTGTATATCCCCTCATAACAATTCCCATAAGTAGGAAGCACATTTTTTGACGATGCATTTGCCTCAACTTTTGTAGTATTCGCATTATTTAATGGATCTGCATCAAGTTTATAAGATTCAAAATTCGGATAATCTTCATTTCTTTCAATGTATATCGTTTTATTGGTTTTATTTACTACAGTTATTATTTTATGACATTTGGCAGTATTGGTAGCTTCACAAGAAACTAGTAGAGGAATGATGTTTAAAAAAAGAATGATATTTTTCATAACAGTTTTATTTATAAATTGATTGACGAAGTTTTAAATTAGTGAACATAGTTAGGTTAAAATTCAAATCTATACCATCTAGGTCGAGTAAGATTATTGGATAATGCTAGTTGATTGGCAATGTCACTAAATGGGTTATTAAAATTATAACCATTTATAGTATTATTTAACTTCCAACCATTATAATTTTCTATGTGTTGGTTAAAGTAAGTAAACGCTCTAGAATTTGCATCCTGTTCTGCAAAATGCTGACGGTGATCTCCATCGCCCATAGCACTAAATAAACTCGGTAACGCAAACCTATTCATATACGAAAGTCCAAACTCTTGACTTTGCAAATAATGCCCGTATTCGTGCTGGAATAAACGGTTATTTGGATTAGCTTCTATTGAAGAATCCCCATTTATGTAACTTCCGAGTGTAAAACCGCCCCAGCCACTTTGGTAATGTTGTACAACTGTCGCTCCACCATAATAGTTTACACTTCTTACACGCCCTAATGCATTAGCTCCTAATGACACTCCTAAACCCATTAACGTTTGCGGTAATTCTTTGGTAAATCTACTCGCAATTTGCCCAATATTCCCCTGAAATAGCCCCCCAACTATCCTAAATTGGTTGTTGAGTATAGAACTATTTTGAAATCCAGACCCAATAAACTGTCCTATTCCTACCACTGTTCCTATAGCAAAAGCCGTAGGAATAATTGCAACGGCTATTGCTAAAGTAACAACTGCTACAGCAACATTAACTACAGCTTTAAAACCATCTGAAAATGCATTCCCTAAATCTTTCCAAAAACTATTACCACTAATATCTGTGTACTTTAGGGGGTTATTAATACAATACCCATATCTATTATAATTCTGTGCATTACTAGGGTCTTGCACATAATTATCCGGTTGCAAAAAGCGGTGCAATTTAGGGTCGTACAAACGAGCATTCATATTAATAAGTCCTACGCCTTGCAGATGTTCATGCCCCGTATAACCTCTGTCAAAGAACGTGAGTTTTGGTAGTGCATTGCCTGCACCATCTTGCACGGCAACGATAGCACCCCAAGCATCAAAGAGTCGTTTTTCTACAATAGCGCCATCATTATTACTTATCGCTAAGATACTACCTTGATAGTCTCTGTGCAAATAAAAATAGTTGTCTTCGGTGTTGGGTGTTGTTCCATCGCTTTTTACTACTATGGGTGCAGAGTAGGCATCGCCACCTATATAGGTTATAAAGGCTACGGTATTGCTACCATCGTTAGTGTATTTTATTTCCATACTTCCATCGGCACTGTAATACTTTTGGTAGGGACGTGCCAATTTATCAGTAGCTGCATTGCCATAATACATGACAGAACGTTGCTGCATGGCATTGTACCCAAAATCTATGATTTCATGATTCTCCTCTGTAATTTGTAGCGGGCTTTTAAAAGCGTTATAGGTAATAGTTTGTGTAGGTCTTGCAGTATAGTAGGCTTCTGCCTCTGGAGTTAATAGGACTGAGGTGTTTTGATAGGGTTTATTGGGTGTGGTATAGTTATAATCGCCTAATTCGTTGTCTTTAATTCTTCCATCTTCCTTGTAATTTTGAACTACTGTAATTGGAGTAGACTCCACTATAACTTTAAGGTTGTCTAAAGTAAATACCAGCAAGGGTGTATAATTAAAATTATAAGGAACAATATAAAATTTGATAAAAATATCAGAATTATTCATTACCTGATATAAAATTTCGTTGGAGCCTTCTATAACTGCTTCGTCAACACCAACAGTAGTAGTTTGCGTTAGAGAGTCAATTTCATAGATTTGATACCTTAAATTAGAATTGTTACAACAAAAAGGAGTAAATGCGGTACAACACTCCTTAATTTCATTTTGATCGAAAGATATATTTAACAAACTGCCAACTTTTGCCCCTGTTACAATTTGTTTTAAAACACCTTCGTTAGATGCGGCTGCGCTAACTCGTAGCTTACCATTAACATTACTTAAAAAAGTGCTAGTACCAACTCTTGTAAATCCATCCTCTCCAGTATCGAAGGTGCAATTTGTGGCTATTTCAAGAGGATAATCTACCATAGTAGTTAATCGGTCTGCATTGTCATACCCAAAATCTTCATAAGTAGTGAACAAACTGTTGGATCGAGCTCCCAAATTTCCTCTTTTGTAATCAAAAGAAGTCTCTAATGTCATTAGATTACCAGCTGTGGCAGCGGGATTATTGTGTGATATTTTTAAGGGATAGCCATAACTATCAAAGGTATTGCTTACATTTGTATCGTTTCCGAGTTTGGCATTGGTTACCTGACCTCGTGCATTTTCAGCATCTACTTCCCATAATAGTTTACCCGTTGCATTGGTATCTCTTATTTGCCATAGCACACCATTTTTATAAAGGTTGCAGGTGATGGTGCTACTTGATTTTCCGTGGGCTTCAGCTGTCGTTTTTTCGGTAAAAACTCTACCAAAATCATCAAACGAAAGTACTTCTTTAGTAAAAACCGCTTGTGGTGTGGTTTCTATTGTTTTTGTCAAACGTTTATTAGGGTCATAAGTATAGTCAAAAATACTATTGCCATCTATAGGGTTAGTAACGGTAATACTTTTGAGTAATTTAGTAGCAGTATCATAATCATAAACACTTTTTATATTGGTGTTTACGGGAGTCGGTGCATCTTTTATCCACTTAGTCAAGAGTTTGCCAGTTGCATCATCATAAGTGTACTCCGTAAATCCTTTCGGAGTGGTTTCTTTCTTAATTTCACCTAAGTCATTGTATTTATATTCATAAGGCCCTGCCGATGGGTCGTTTAATGTTTCCTTTCTGCCCCAGCCATCTTGTGTTATTGTAGTTACAGCTTGTCCGAAAGTGGTGGTTTTTAAATTGCCATTGGCAAAATAGGTGTAGGTAATTGTACCTCCCGGGGAATCGGTCATTGATACCAAATTGCCAATTGCATTTTTAGTAGTCGATTTGCTTTTATATCCTTCGTCTATTAGTGTGGTTAACCCAGTATAGGTTATGTTTACGGTTTTGTCGGTAAACGAAATGGTTTTGTTCGGTCTGCCATATTCGTCATATTGAGTTTCATTCCATTGTGTGGGTGCTGTCCCAAAATAAGGCTCGCTTACTTTATAGTTTCTGTCGTAAATATCATATAAATAGTCTACGTTAGAAAAAACACCGTTTATATTTTTTACACTTGATTTGATTTTTCTGCCTAAATCGTCGAAAAGTTCGATGCTTACACTGCCCTCAGCTGCGTCTCCACTAGTTTTGATCTGAGTTTGTTCGCTGTTTCTAGTGTATTCATAGGTATTGCTTTTTCCTAAATAATCAGTGGTTTTCCATTTTTTAAACCACTTGTCATACAAATAAGAAGTGGTTAAATTATAAGGATTGGTTTCAGATTCTAATACCCCACTACTGCCATTGTAAACATAAGTTGTTGGCAAGCCCTCTACATCAATGCTTTTGGTTAAAAATCTTCCATAATAAGGAGCGGCAGGATTGTATTCATAATCAGTTACTCGTGGCGATGTTGAAGGTGTAGTAATTGTTTTTTTAGTAATGTTTCCTAAAGAATCATATTGGTTTGTTTCGGTAATATTAGGCGTAGTAATTCCTGAGTTGGTGCTGTTTTTTTTAATTTCGGTCAGCAAGTTATTGGTGTACGCATACAACTCTTGGGTGCTAAAAACGTTAGGGTCACTTAGTGTACTAACCTCTTGGGTTTTTATTGTTGGTCGTCCTATGTAATAGGTGGTTCCTGTGGGTTGGTTGTCATAAACGACAGTTGTTTTTGTAGTTTGCTCTACTATCGTATTGTTTTTTATTTTTGTTATAGCTTCTAAGGGATTGTTATACCCATCATAGGTGGTGATGGTTTCGCTACTGGTATTGTCTAGCCCATTAAACTGTTGCGATGTTAAAGCTTTTAGTTTAAAGACTTTGTTTGCTTTTAATGCATCTGTGGGTAAATTATAGGCAACACTACTTTTAGTTATAAAATTAGAAGTTGGAGTCAGATTTTGTGGCGGGTAAAACCCTAAAACAGAATAACTTTCTGTAGGAGCACCTCGCAAATTAATATCATTTTTTGAGACTGTAGATATTAAACTGGTTTCATTAGCATCATGCCAGTTGGTTTGCATAGTGGCTCTGAACCCTAAAAACCCTAGACCAGAAACATTAGAGGTCGCTCCGTAGTAGGAAAATTGTTGTTTTTTATAATCGCTTTTACTTTGTTTTTCAAGTAAGGTTACCACATTAAATGTTGAAGAGAGTACAATGTCCGTATTCGGATAGTCCTCTGTATAGGCGGCATCATAATAAACCGAATTACAATTATAGCCACAGGGTTTATTGGCTAGTGGATTATAGGTGATAGTTTCGGTTACGCCATTTCCTGTTGTAATTGATTTTAATAATTTTTCTTTATTAAAATCTTTTTGTGATTTAAAATTAAAAATTCGATTTCCCGATATAAAATTGAGCTCAGGACTTTTGTTAATGGTATTTGAATTTAAAAAAATAGGGATTGCATAGGGTTTAATTCCTGATAGGGTATAAGTACTTGCAAACATATTTGAAACAAAATTTGTACCTGTGTTTGTAAAATTTCTTACAGAAATAAAACCAGCATCTTCTGACCAACAAGACGCGGTTCTTACTAAAGTCAAATCTGTTTTACCATCTTGATCAAAATCATTAGGAATAATGTAGTATAAACCAGGGCAATTAGTCGTTCCATAATTTGGGTTATTGGGTATATCATAAATTTGATTAGATTTATAAAACGTTGTTCCTGTCGAAACAAATTTTGCGTAATTGTTACTATAACCTTTTGTGATAATAAAATCCGTTTTATCATCACCGTTATAGTCCCCTATAAGAATACGAGAATTAATATCAACACTAATATCTGTATCTGATTTATTCCATAATAAAATCAATTGATTACTATCATTTATGGCATAAGCGGTAACTTTTCCATTCTCAAAAACTAAAAAGTCTGATTTACCATTACCATCAACATCTGTAACATAAAATTTTGAGTTTTCTGTTAAAGGCGCATTAAGATTTCCTGAAAAATTCGCAAAGCTGTGTGCTAATCTAAAATCTAAATTTATAAAATGCACTTCGTTTTGAGTACATAAAGTTTTAGATTGAATGTTATTTAAAACAAATTCTTGTTTAAATTTTATAGCAACTACATCAGTGATTCCATCCCCATTAAAATCTCCACTCAAATATTTGCCTTCAACACCCAGATCAATACGATTAGGATTATATGGTAAACAAGAACCTATCCATGTAAATTGTTTCGAGTCCTGCAAATATACCTGAGAATTATATAGTGAATAGGTTTTAAAATAAACATCAGACCCTGTAAATTTTTGTATTGCAGTAATACCTTGATAGGGCATTAATTTATTATAATTTTTGTTTATCCAAGTATTAGAGAATAATTCTTCAAATTTATAGTTTAAAGGGACTTCTAATCCTATATCAAGATTATTTATGTCACTAATATTATCAAATATCCAGAACTTCTCGTATGCGTTAACCCCAATTGTTGGATAAACTATAAAATCCGTTTCTCCGTCTACATTATAGTTCCCTGATATTGTACTCGCATTTTCTAATGATATACTACCAAGATTTAATTCTGGTGTTGTTGGAGTATAGGAAATTTCATCAGGTGTCGTTTCATAACTAAAAAGAGTAGGGTTATAACTCAAGGTATTGTCGCCTGTTTTTTCAGTTATGCTTGTTAATCTTTGGTAGCCTAAAGTAGTTTCATCATAGCCTAAATCATAATTTCTAAAACCAACACCATTCCCTTTTACTTCTATTTTTTCTAAAATTTTATTCACAATTAAACTTTCGCCAGCAATATAATATTGATCTGGTCTTACCCTGTTAGCAGGGTCGTAAATAAAGTTAATTTCGTTTATGCCACCTGGTGCGTTAACCACTCCGTATTTTATACTACTAATATGTAAAACATTATTGTCTAAAAAATAATTGTAATTGATGCGAACCCCTTGAGGATTTTGCCAAAACGTAATGTTGTAATTAGTAATCGATCTTGAATCACTAGAGTTGCCATAGTGCGCTATAGACCCATCGGGATACTGCACTATAAAATAGGCAGGTCCATAATTGGCTCCGCTTGGGTGTACACCATAGGAAGTTATTTTTACCGTAGAAAAACTTTCGGTTTCATATACCGTTTCATTGGCTCCATAAGCACCTGAAGTACATTTTTTTATAACTAGGCGTTGCCCATCAAGAGCAAAGCGGTCTAATGCATCAAAATCGACAGCATCTATAGTACCGTCGTGAAAAGTAGTAGCTGGTATTCTAGTAATCGCCGATATTCCTGTAATGCTCCAACCATAACCTGCTATACCATTACCACTCTGGCTGCTGTATGCCAAACCTACTTGTGGCACTACTCCGTTTATGCCTGGTGGCACAGCAATAGGACTAGCATAAGTAGCACCTCCTGTTAATGAAACCGATAGTTGCCCTTCGGTTATGCCTACCTCCTGTGAGGAACCAGTTGGGGAAGTAGTTGGTGGTGTTGCCGTACTATTTGTAGGTGATGCTGTTCGTTTTGCACTTGGTGCATTTTCAGTAGAGGTACTGCTTCTTTTTATAACAGTTACTCCCGGGACTGGCGTTCCACCAAAATTTTGTGCTACGAGGATTGTGGTAAAAGATAAAAATAGTAGGGTGTAAAAATATTTCTTCATGTTTGATGCAGTTTATTTTTAAATAACTAAAAAACTCAGTGATAAAAGGTTTTAAAATGGTTACTTTTTAACAATTTTCAATGTTTTTCTATCACCATTGTTATACACTAATATCAAATTATAGAGCCCTTCTGGATAGGATTGAAAACCAATAGTAGCGAGTGTCGTATTTTTAACGTCTTTAAAACTTTTTATAAATTGTCCTGTTAGGGCATATAGTTCTATAGTCTCTACTTGAAGGCTTGGGGTGTTTTGCCACTTTACATACAACTCCTCCCGAACAGGATTGGGGTAATAGGAAATTTGGTTGTACAAGTCGTCTTGTATTAAATCGGAGTCAGCTATGGTTTCGGCATTTTTATAGTCGGCATCTTTTGCCTTTCTATTATTACAATTAGGACAAATATACCTACGTGTTTGATTTCCAGCATCGTCATAGTCAAATCTTATCTTGTTTTGCCCGAAGGATACACTAAAAATAAAAAAAGTAAGGATGAGTAGTTGTTTTTTCATATGTGTAAAATTTTATTTTTAAAAGTAGCCATCGTTTAGAAAACAGTACGAAAATCTATTTTAAGAAATTATTATTATTTATTTTACAAACATAAAAATTATTTTTTGTAATTCTTATCACTAAATTTAGTGATATATCAGGTAGTTTTGATCTTTTTATTAAGGAGTAAAGAAGCTAAGTTTTAAAGAAACAAAGAGATTTAGTAGTTCTATATGCTGCTTTGTGTGTTTAAAATCTGAGGCTTAATTCTATAATTTACATCTTTTGGTATTCCGAAAAAGGAAGACTCTAGCAATAGCGAACAGGCGAAGCAATCAAATAGCGTGAGCAACTGATGAGATTCCTCCTTCGTCGGAATGACAGAACTATGCAGATTATCCTAAACCTAATGACATTCAACGAAACGCTATAGAAATGAATACTTTTTTATGTCCTTTTACTCCACAAAAAAAGGTTGCTCTTTCGAACAACCTTCTTAACTAAAACAACTACACTATTACAACTGCGCTTTCCGTGTAGTGATTGCTGTAGAAAAAGTATCTATCTCAGCAAGTTCGAGTGTCACTTTGCTTAAGTCTAGCTCTTTTTCTAGTAAGGCTACCACGCCATAGCTTTCTTTACGGTTTTCAAGTAAAAACTTTCGGTACTCAAGTTTTACTTTTTTCTTAATCGCTTCGTCTTTACTGTTACCCGCAGGTAGGGTAGCAATAACGGTTGTTGTAGAGGCAATCTCGGTAATGACTGCTTGTAGTTCAGCATCAATCTCAATAGAGGTTTCGCTGTAGTTGTTGGTTAATCTTTCCTCAGAAAGTTTTTTGAAATTCAGGTCTGCTTTTTCTTTTGCAGCCCAAGCTAATAATAAATCACAGTCTGCTACAGTTGTGATTTTGGCAATGGAGTAAGACATAAAAAAAGATTTAAGATTAATAATACCCTAACAACGACGGTGGTTAATGCATTATTTTACCTTAAGAAAAATTTAGGTTTTTTCGTATCTTTTTAATTCACTTTCCACAAATTCTAACTGCGTTTTAACACTTCGTAGTTTTAATTGTTGTTCGAATTGTACTACTAAACTATTTTTTTTAATTTCTTTAAGAGCGTCGTCGGCTAAAACTTCGTCTGGTTCCGTTCTGTTTTTGTTGGCATACTTGGCAAAGTAATACAAGTTGCTATTTTGATTGTATTTTTTTACAATAGCATCGAGCAGGCGTTGCTCTTTGAGTTGTTTGTATTGTAATTCTTTTGCTTGCAGCAATAGCGTTTCATAAAGCTCAGATTCTAGCTCTTTTAGTAGTTCATCTTGTTCAACAAAAGTAGGCTTCTCTTGATCTAAGAACAAACTCATTTTAGCTATTTGCAATAGCGTTGCTGTAGGCAAGTCCCGTTTCCCTGCTTCATACATCGCCAGTTGGCTGGACGGTATAAATAAATATTGCGCAAAAGTTTTTTGAGAAAACCCTAATGATTCCCGAAGTATCTGTTTTGCTTTCATCTTGTGAGCGTTTTATCAAAATTACAATTTTGCTCACAACCTTGTGAGCGTTTTAAGAAAATTTTAATTTTGCTCACAAGGTTGTGAGCAATTTTCAAAAAAATGAATTTTGCTCACGGAAAATTACTTCCTGAATTAAACTAAAACCTTACCAAATCATTGTTTAAATTCAAGTCATCATAGAATGGATTATTAGAAATTATTTATGAATTGTTTTTTTGCAAAATCACTATCTATAAATTACCTTTGCACCTCCCGAAGCATCGGGATTTAAAACAGAAAATGAAATCCGCATTGAACGTAATTACCAATTCTATTTCCTTTAAATCTATTTATATTGATTTTAAAGCCATCACGAAAGCTGGTTTGGCCGTAAGTGTTGTTTTTTCATCGTTGGCAGGATACATACTTGGGGTTTACAATATTCATTCAATTGATTGGTATGTTTTGTTAAAATTGGCTGTAGGTGGTTACTGTATGGTAGGAGCATCCAATGCTTTTAATCAAGTGATTGAAAGAGATCTTGATGCGTTAATGGATAGAACCAAAAACCGTCCTGTTGCTTCAGGAAGAATGACTCCAAATACTGCGTTACTAATTGCAAGTGTATTAACGGTTATTGGAATTGTTTTGTTGTATACCATCAATGCTAAGTCGGCCATGTTTGGTGCCATATCTATATTTATATACACAAGTGTTTATACACCGTTAAAAACGGTTACGCCTTTAGCTGTTTTTGTAGGAGCTATTCCAGGAGCCATTCCTTTTATGTTAGGATGGGTAGCAGCAACTGGAAATTTTGGAATTGAAGCAGGAACTTTATTTCTTATTCAGTTTTTTTGGCAATTTCCTCATTTTTGGGCTATAGGATGGTTTTTGTTCGACGATTATGAAAAAGCAGGTTTTTTTATGTTGCCATCTGGAAAAAAAGACAAATCGACTGCTTTGCAAACCATCTTATATACTGTTTGGTTGCTAATTGCATCGCTTTTGCCTATGTTAGGATTTACAGGAAGCTTATACATTACACACTATGCTGCTTTTGCCATACTTTTGTTAGGATTGTGGATGTTGTTTTACGCCGTTCGTTTGTATCAATTTAGAACTACAAAATCGGCAAGAACCTTAATGTTAGTAAGTGTTTCCTATATTACATTGCTACAAATAGTTTACATTTTAGATAAATTTTTACGATAATGATAGATACGATGATGACTCCTGAAGAACACAAATTAAGAACAGAACGATCTTATAAACTACTTTTATTAGTAGCGATGGTAAGTATGACCATGATGTTTGCTGGATTAACAAGCGCTTTTGTAGTAAGTAAATCTAGACTCGATTGGTTGAAAGATTTTCAAATGCCGCCAGCATTTTTCTATAGTACAGCAGTAATTATTGGTTGTAGTATTACCTTTCATTTGGCTAAAAAAGCAATACAAAAAGACAATCGAAATGCAACAACTTCATTTCTTTTACTTACTTTAGCACTCGGAATTTTGTTTGTAGTATTACAATTTATGGGTTTTGGGCAAGTTGTAGCTCAAGGCTATTATTTTACCGGGACAGCAAGTAACATTACAACAACTTTTTTATATGTAGTAACAGTAGTGCATTTAGCGCACCTGGCTGGCGGATTAATTTCGCTTTTAATTATAATTTATAATCATTTTAAACAAAAATACAATTCAACTCAAACCCTTGGAATAGAACTAGGTACAATGTATTGGCATTTCTTAGATTTACTGTGGGTTTATTTGTTTTTATTTTTATATTTCTTTAAATAAGAAAAAAATGTAAATTTGGGAACTTTTTAACGAATAACTTTTATGGGAGCGACAGTTACAACTGCAAACAGTGAAGAAAAAATTTGGGGTGGCGGAAATCAACCCTTAGGAGCCGATTATGGCAAATTAATGATGTGGTTTTTTATCGTATCAGATGCTTTAACCTTTTCAGGATTTTTAGCAGCTTACGGGTTTTCTAGATTTAAATTTATTGAGACTTGGCCATTGGCAGATGAAGTGTTTACTCACTTTCCATTTATGCATGGTGTTTCAGCCCCGATGTATTATGTAGCTTTAATGACTTTTATTTTGATTTTCTCATCAGTAACAATGGTTTTAGCTGTTGATGCTGGACATCAAATGAAAAAAAGTAAAGTAGCATTTTATATGTTTCTTACTATTATTGGAGGTTTAATATTTGTTGGTTCGCAAGCTTGGGAATGGAAAAACTTTATTCATGGCGAATATGGTGCTGTAGAAACAAAAGGAGGAAGTTTGTTGCAGTTTGTTGATAATACTGGCAAAAGAGTAAAGCTCGAGGATTTTGCTGCTACTTTACCTGAAGAAAGAGCACAATTAGAACGAAGTAAAGGAACTTGGTTTATGAAAGAAGCTACATTGCCCTCTTACTCAGTTGCCGAAGTTCAAGCAGGATTTAAAGCGCATCCAGAATTGCTCATCAGAACTGAAGTGATATATAAAGATGATGCAGCGGCAAAAAGTGACACTAAAGTGAATCATGAATTAACGAAACACAAACATAAAACTATTTTAACTAGAGCAGAATCTGAAGCTAGATTAGCAAATGCACAATATGTTGTAGAAGGGGCTAACCTTGTAAGAAATGAGTATGGAAGTAAGCTATTTGCTGATTTCTTTTTCTTTATAACTGGATTTCACGGGTTTCACGTTTTTTCTGGGGTAATCATTAATGTTATTATCTTCTTCAATGTTCTTATGGGAACATACGAAAAAAGAAAAAGTTATGAAATGGTTGAAAAAGTTGGATTGTATTGGCACTTTGTAGATTTAGTTTGGGTATTTGTATTTACTTTCTTCTACTTAGTTTAATTTTTAAAATTTATTATTATGTCTCACGCACACGAATCAAACCTTGGAAGAATTTGGAAAGTTTTTGGAATTCTTTCAGTAATAACAATAGTAGAGGTTATTTTTGGAATTTTAAAGCCAGAGTCTTTACATATGAATACTTTTTTAAGTATGAATTTGCTAAACTGGTTATTTATAATTCTTACACTTGTTAAAGCGTATTATATTGTTTGGGCATTTATGCACATGGAAGGCGAGAAAAGCAGTTTAAGATGGATTGTTGTTAGTCCAATTATTTTTTTAGTTGCTTATTTGCTTTTTATTCTTTTAGTAGAAGCTGATTATATTTTTGAGATTTTCAAAAATTCTACAATTAAATGGAATTTTTAACAAGATATTAATTCAATAAAAGGTACGCTTTGCGTGCCTTTTTTTATTTTTGTACTAAATTATTTATTTTATCGTGAAAAAAAATATAGTTCTTTTTGTCCTTTTTATTTTTCCCATATTTGCATATCTATTTTTTGCAACAGGAGTAAATAGTTTTATGACTTTGCCAACAGTAACGAAAGCTATTCCAGATGTAGCACAATGGAAATCATTAAACGGAGAGCCAGTTACATTAAACAATAGAATTACTGTTTTGGGGTTTACAGGAGAAAATATATTGCGTAACAAAGGCAATTGTTTTAACCTCAATCAAAAAATATATAATAAAAATAGAGAATTCAAAGATTTTCAATTTGTTATGATTGCTCCTGAAGGAACACAAGATGATGCAAAGCAAATTCTTAAAGGACTAAGCGAATTAACAGACGTATCGAGATGGATTTTTGTTTTTGCTCCTACAAATGAAATACAAGAATATTATAATTCATTAAAATTAAAAGGGAAATTAAATGCTGATTTTGGCACTTCATATGTGTATATCGTTGACAAGAAAAGAAATTTAAGAGGCAGAAAAGACAAAGACGAATACAAAGAAGGATACGACACTTTCTCTCCATCTGATTTGTATAATGAAATGACAGATGATGTAAAAGTAATATTGGCAGAATACCGTTTGGCTCTTAAAAGGAATAATGCAAAAAGACAAATTTAAAAGTAATGTTCAAAAATAAATCTTACATAGGAATTTCATTTATTATTCTTGTTTTTGGAATTTATGCGATACCTAAAATAGTTTCAAGAATTCAATCCAATTCTGTTGTTAAAGGAGATCGACTAGATAAGGTAATCAATAACGGAACTGCTGATCAAAGTTTAGTAAAAATTGGACCAGCACCAGAGTTTATATTAACCAATCAAGATAATAAGACAATTACGAATGCTAATTATAATGGGAAAGTATATGTTCTAGAATTCTTTTTTTCCAAATGTCCAACTATTTGTCCTAAAATGAATAAAAATTTAGTTACGATTCAAAATAAATTTTTTGGAAATCCTAATTTCGGAATAGCTTCCATTACTATCGATCCTCAAAATGACACTCCTCAAGTTTTAAAAGAACATGCAGATTTATTAGGTGCAAAATCTTCCAATTGGCATTTTTTAACTGGTGATAAAAAGTATATTTATGAACTTGCCAATAAAGGATTTAATTTATATGCTGGAGAAAATAGTAAAGTAAGCGGTGGTTTTGAACATTCTGGTTTTTTTGCTTTGATAGACAAACAAGGAAACATTAGATGCAGAAAAGACGAATACGGAAATCCTACTTTATACTATGAAGGACTAGAAGCAAAAGGAGTTCAAACAATACAACAAGATATAGCCATTTTACTAAGAGAATAATGAAAACACAATCAGTCGAAAAAAAGTACAATACATTTATAGTAATTATTTCAATAGTAATACCAGTCGTGGTGGCAATTTTATTTGGAGTAAAGTTGAAAGATTTTGGTTATGATGTTGAGCCATTATCTTTTTTACCTCCTATTTATGCTACAACAAACGGAATAACTGCTTTGGTATTAATAGCAGCCGTAATTGCAATTAAAAACGGTAAAAGAAAGTTGCATGAAACATTAATGAAAATAGCCATAGGATTGTCGGTGCTGTTTTTAGTGATGTATGTAGCCTATCACATGACGGCAGATTCAACTCCTTTTGGTGGAGAAGGTATAATTCGATATGTTTATTTCTTTTTATTAATCTCTCATATTATTTTATCAATAATCATTATACCTTTAGTATTAATTACTTATGTAAGGGCATTGGCGCAACGTTTCGATGCACATAAAAAAATCGCTAAAATCACTTTCCCTATTTGGCTTTATGTAGCTGTTACTGGTGTTATTGTATATTTGATGATTGCACCTTATTATGTGTACTAAAGTTAGAAGTAGGGAGTTAGCAGTTAGAAGTAAAAGAGGGAAACTATGTTCTTCTATCCTCTTTTTTCTATGTTCTTTTTTCTATGCTCTCTCTACAAACGCGCAGTGTGCCATGTGTCGCGCCGCAATTGAAAGTGAAGGTGATACTGCTAAAGCACAAGCCGTAAACGACGGAATTGTGTACCTAATGGCAATACCATATTTACTTGTTGCTGCAATTGGTTATGCAGTGTATAGACTTTATTCAAAAAAGAAAGTATAGTTAAATACCATCAACAGTTATCGTTATATCGCCATTTACTTTCACAAAAGCTATAATAGCTTTGTTGGTTAATTGAATTTTTTGAAACTGAATGTCGTCAACTGTTCCGTTTACAAAAACTCCTGGCATTGGCGAATAATTTTTTAAATATTTAAGAATATTTTGTTTGCCTTCTTCTAAATTAGGTTTTATAGAATACCTGCAACTTTCACGAATTTTTGCTAAAACATAACCTTGAGCAAGCCAATTGGCAGTTCGTAACAATTTGTTTTTGGTATCTATAGCATAATCCAATTCGTCAAAATAAATTTCTTTCGACTTATCATTGTATTGAGGAAATCCAGCGAGATATATTTTTCCGTTTAAACTCCCAATCACATCTAATGCAATAATCATTTTACCCGATTTATGCCAAATAGCTACATTTTGAACCGTTATTTTTTTGTTCCCAGTTCCAAATGTTTGTCCCGAAAAATTTTTAGTCATTATTTTCGAAGCTTCTTCATAGCCAGAAACAGCAACAATATTTGCAGAAACACGCTGAGGCATTTTTAGAACGGGTTTTAAAACAATTTTGTCGCGATCAAATTTTGAGACTGGTTTTTGTCCAATTAAAGTTTCCATGTTGCATTTCAAGCCCATTTCAAACGAAATCACTTCTCTTTGCAGTTTGGCTTCTGTAGTATATAATTCTAAAGGAACTACTCGAAGCCAACTTTGATAGGCTTCACTCATTTCGAAAGGGCTACAAACTTTTTCTAAAGCATCCAAAACATTGGGCTTAAAATCAACCGATTTTTCGATGGCATCATCAATACTTTTTTCGATTTTTGATCTAAAAATCCGAATCGCTGGATTTATTAGATAGGTAATCGGAATTGCTTTTCCTAAAACAGTTACAGTTGGACTCTCTTTCCAATCTAATGATTTTAGCTCGGTATTTGTTTTTAATTTCCAATTCGTTAAGCCTACATTACTTAATAAAGTAACATCGCCATTAAAATTAAATTCCTTAGTATTATACAATGAAAGTCCTAATTTATTAGTTCCAATTCGGTATTTCACAAAGGCTTTTAAAGGTAAAATGGTTTTTATTTTTCCGTTTTCATTTTCAAGAGTAATAGGAGCTAACTTCCAAATTTTTACCTCATAATCGTCGTCTTCGATGTTGTTATCTTCATAAATTAAACCATTCAGCGTTTTATTGGTTTGATTGGCTACTTCTTGAAGTTTAAGTTTGATAGGTAAATTAAGAAACGAAATTACATTATCATAAAGTAAAGGTGATGCATCATCAGGTTCTGGTTTTAAAGCGGCAATTTTTTGAGATGAGGAGCAGCTAACAAAAAATGATGCAAGCAGTATAAAGTAAAAATAGTTTAACATTCTAAAAGTATTTGATGAAGCAAAATTAAGTAAACACATTATATTATCCGTTAATAGTTTACTATTTTTAAAACAGTTTTTTAGCAATAAACAACAGGAAATAAAAAGCAATATGTAATAAATTAACAAAATAAAACGGTTAATAACTTTTATTAAAATAAAGTTAATTTTTTTTTTTTTTTTTTTTGAAAATTTTCTTACTTTTACCTATGTTAGTTCGTTAAGAGCAAATCAAGTTAAATACCACCTCCAACTTGATTGTAAATTTAATAGTACGTGGGAGTATATTAAATTTAATTACTAAACCATTTTTTGACATTCATGTCCAATGATTTTTTATGTAAATCTACATAAGGACTCATCACTATATATTATTTTTA
Source organism: Flavobacteriaceae bacterium (assembly GCA_947457255.1). Lineage (GTDB taxonomy): Bacteria > Bacteroidota > Bacteroidia > Flavobacteriales > Flavobacteriaceae > Flavobacterium. The sequence continues at coordinate 21,917 of CANGUZ010000019.1, read as the reverse complement.
ATTTTAAATATTTTACTATGAAATAAACGCACTATAAAAAGAGAAAGCCACTACAAGAAGTAGCAGCTCTCACAGTCAAAAAAAAACAATCTCTCACAAAAGTTTAATTTAACACTTCAAAAATATGAAAAAACAAATTTTTAATCACTATTAACATACAACATTATGAAAACCTTACAATCGATCACAATAGTGATTACTATTTTATTAATTGCAACTGCTAATGCTCAAATCACTAAAGGAAACTGGATGGTTGGGGGAAGTGGTTCTTTTTCGTCAGGAAAGTCAGAATCTAAAACTAAAGCTACTGGTGATATTTCACGAGGTAGTGGTTATGGTTTTTCCCTTCAACCTAATTTAGGTTATTTTGTTGCTGATAAATTTGTTGTTGGTTTAACTCCAACTCTAGGATTCAATAAAAATAATGATAATTCTGATTCAGGAAATTGGGGTTATGGTATAGGTTCATTTGTAAGATATTATCTTTTAAATGCTGAAAACAGGGTAAATATTTTAACTCATGTTTCTTATCAATATGCTTTAAATAGTTCATCTGACAATAATTATAGTGGTTTTGTTACAAAAGTGGGACCTGTTGTATATTTTAACAGTAGTGTTGCTTTAGAAATGACATTAAATTATCAGGTCGATACTTTTAATAATAACTTTAGTGTTTCAACATTTAAAAACTTTGATGTTCGATTAGGATTTCAAATTCATTTAGAAAAATAACAAAAAAAATAAAATTATGAATACATTTATAAAAAAAGTAGTTTTACTTATCGTTTTTTGCATAATTCCAAACAATTTTTTTGCACAAACTAAAATTGATGAAGTTAGAGTAAATAACCAAACAACAGTTACAAATTGCAATACTATTAATTTTGGAACTGTAGTAAATAATAGTCTTACTTTCTACTACACCTTGACTGACGTATCATCACCATCAGGTACATTAAGAATTTATCTTAAATCTAGTAGTAGTAGCGGCGGAACTGTATTAAACACACAAAACATTCAAACTGTAAATTGGTCAGGTGGTAGCTATTCCTCAACAATTGCTTGTTCTATTAATGAAACTAATGTTCAAGTTAGTGGAAGTAGCATTTATATCGAGTTTGAAACTAGTGGTAATATCAAAACGAAATCTTGCGATTATCCAATAATAAAAACACCCACTCCATCTTTCACACTTTCCCCAACAACGCTATCTCTAGCTTGCGGCACTACAAGCGCAAGAACATTTACAGTAACACCCGCAAATATACCAAGTGGTGCAAATGTTGCTTATTCTTGGAGTTATAATGATTGGTCAGGAAATTCAACTTCGAGTTCGATAACATTAACACCAAGTTCAGCCAATTTTTTTCCGTCAAATGTTTCAGTTACTCCGTTTATAAATAATGTAGCGCAAGCTACAAGAACTTGTGTCGTTTCGCTATCTCCTTTTACCAGCTCGGCTACTATTTCAGGAGCAACAAATATTTGTACAGGAACGTCTACCTATACTATTTCTAACACAGCAGGACTAACTGTTGCTTGGAGTTTATCGAATCCTAGTATAGCAACAACTAGTAACCCTACTAATAGCCAAGTAAATGTTGCTTTTAATGGCAATGGTGCGCAAACATTAACCGCTACTATAACTAATGCTTGCGGGCAAACAGCCATTAAAACATTTGTAATAAACACTGGTGTTACAACTTTTACTAGTGCTGCCACAATATCAAATCCTACTAATGTTTGCACGGGTGCGAATACATTTACGATATCAGGGGTTTTAAGTGGCCAGAGTGTTTCTTGGAGTTTATCAAACCCAAGTATTGCAACACTAAGCGGTTCCACTAATTCTCAAACTATAGTAACATTCTCTGCAATTGGGCAACAAACACTTACTGCTACAATTACCAACTCTTGTGGGCAAACAGCCACTAAAACCCAATCGTTTTGGTTTGGAATTCCTGGGTTGTCTAGTTTAATTTCGCCTTCGGGTTTTCCGTATAGCCCAACAAATTTACCTTTGGGGAGCGCTACGGGTAGTCCATTTTGGATATTTAGTACCCTATCACCCGATGCTACAGTTGTAAGCTATAATATAACTAGGAATGGTTCTACATTTAATAAACCTGCAATTAATAGAAATGTTTCTGTAACTTCACAAGAGTTAGGAATTGTTGCAGGGCAGTCTTTAGCGGTTGTCGTTACTCCTGTAAACAGTTGCGGTTTTGCTACTAGAGGAGTTTCGTATACATTATACAGACCAACGCTTTGCCAAAGCGGTATAGGTGTTGGGTGCGCTTTGCCTAGAATGTCAAAACCAAATACTGCAATTTACACCGTATTTCCAAACCCTTCTAAAAGTATAGTAAATATAGATTTGAAAGATCAAAACAATACTTCTTTAGATAGAAAAAAAATTTCAGGGGAGCTTTTCGATATGGTAGGAATTTCTAAATTAAAAATTGAAATTAATAACAATAAAGCGACATTCTCTGTACGAGAACTGAATAAAGGTATTTATGTTTTAAAAATTTATAGATTCAGTCAAACAGAAACTCACCAAATAGTAGTGAAGTAAAATCATAAAAATCTATAAGAAGCAGTTTTGGGAAATCAAAACTGCTTTTTTGTTGCTATACATTTTATTTAAAAGCATAAATTTTTATTGTAGGTTAATAAATTTAGCACTTTAAAATTACTTAATCGCTTTAGATTTATTTGTAAAATAGTGTAACTTTTTAAAAGGAATTGAGACTTACTTTTATAGTGTTATAGCGTCTAAAAATTTGCAATCTTTTCAGCTAATTTAAAATATCTATAGTACCTTTGCTACACTTTCATTTCTATAATATGAATAAAATTATTTTTTTTACCTTCGTTTTTATAGCTGTATTTAGTCAGGAAGTGCAGTCGCAGACTAAAAAATGGACTATTGAAGAATGTGTAAATTATGCTTTAGAAAAAAACATATCCATAAAACAATCCCAATTAGATAGTCAACTAGCAACAATAGATAAGAATGAAGCTATTGGGAATTTTTTACCAACCATTAATGCCGATGGATCTCATTCTTGGAATATTGGTTTGAACCAAAATATAACTACGGGTCTTTTAGAAAATCAAACTACTCAGTTTACCTCTTTAGGACTTACTGCTGGCATTGATATCTACAAAGGATTGCAAAACCAAAATCGACTTAGAAGATCAAATTTAGGAATGCTTGCTGCTCAATATAATTTGAGTAAAATGAAAGATGATGTTTCATTAAATGTAGCTAATGCTTTTTTGCAAATTCTTTTTGCTAAAGAAAACGTTAAGGTACAAAACCAACAGCTCGAGAACAGCGAAGGACAATTGAGACGAACTGAAGAGTTAGTAAATGCAGGGTCTGTACCAAGAGGCGATTTATTAGACATAAAAGCAACAGTGGCTTCAAATAAACAAAGAGTTATTGCGGCCGAAAATACGTTTTTAATTTCAAAATTAAGCTTAGCCCAACTTTTGCAATTGGATGATTTTAAAAATTTTGAAATTGCCGATGCCGATTATCCTGTTTCAGAAAGCCCAATAATGATACTCTCTCCAGAGACTATTTTTCAAAAAGCGAAAGAGAGTAGAGTTGAAGTTAAAATTGCACGAACAAATTTAGAGTTAGCTGAAAGAGATTTAAAAATTGCCAAAGGGGCTTTTCAGCCAAGTCTTCAAGGTTTTTATAGGTTTAACACTAGGATAGGGTATGCTGATAGAATTACAGGATTTGAACCCGACATTGCTAATCCTACTTCAGTAATTGGTTTCGTAGAAGGTTCAAATGAAAATGTGTTACAGCCCAATCGCTCTCTAGTTTTAGGCAAACCATTGCCTTTTTTCGATCAGTTTTCAGAAAATAAAGGGCATAATTTTGGTTTTCAGCTCAACGTTCCTGTACTTAATGGTTTTTCGGTAAAAAATAATGTGGCACGTTCTAAAGTTGGTTTAGAAAGAAGTAAGCTAGCATTAAGTCAATCAGAATTGGATTTAGAGAGAAATGTTTATACTGCTTTTACAGATGCTAAAGGAGCTTTAAATTCCTATGAATCGGCTGTTTCAGCACTAGAAGCAAGACAAGAATCATTTAATTATGCCAAAGAGCGCTATGCTGTTGGGTTGATGAACATATTCGATTTAGATCAAGCTCAGACCTTATTTTCCAACGCACAATCTGAAGTAATAAGAACCAAATACGATTATATTTTTAAAGTAAAAGTGTTAGAGTTTTATTTCGGAATTCCAATCATTCAAAAACAATAATCATGTCAAAAAAATCAATTTATGTCATAATAGGTATAGCAGTTGTTGTAGTCGCTGTTTTATTGGTGCTTTCTAAAAAAGGAATTATTGGCAATAAAGACAAATCGCTTGATGTTGAAGTCGCTAAAGTAAATGAAATTACAATAGTTGAAACGGTTTCAGCTACGGGTAAAATTCAACCTGAAATTGAGGTAAAGATTTCATCTGAAGTATCTGGTGAAATCATTGCTTTGCCAGTAAAAGAGGGTCAAGTTGTAAAAAAAGGAGATTTATTGGTTAAAATTAATCCTGATTTATACACTTCAGGTTACAACAGAACCGTTGCGGGTTTGTCACAAACTAAAGCGGGATTAAGCCAAGCCGATGCTACTTTTAAAGAAGCTAAAGCAAATTATGATAGAAATAAAATTTTATTTGACAAAGGCATTATTTCTAAATCAGATTGGGACAGAGCTATTGCCACTTTTGAAGGCGCTAAAGCAGCGAAAGAATCGGCTTATTTTAATGTAAAAAGTGCTTCGGCTACGGTAAACGAAGCCAAGGATAATCTAGGACGAACCACTATTTATGCTCCAGCAGACGGAACTATTTCGATGCTAAATGTAGAATTAGGAGAGCGAGTATTAGGGACACAGCAAATGACTGGAACTGAAATTTTAAGAGTGGCCAACCTTAATAATATGGAAGTTGAAGTTGATGTAAACGAAAATGATATTGTAAAAATAAATGTGGGCGATTCTGCTCGTGTGCAAGTAGACGCCTATTTAAAGAAAAATTTTAAAGGAATTGTTACAAGTATTTCTAACTCGGCAAGTTCAGCTCTTACTGCCAATCAAGTTACCAATTTTAAAGTTAAAGTGCGAATTGTAAAAGAATCCTATCAAGATTTATTATTAGGAAAACCTACATCGTATTCTCCATTTAGACCGGGTATGACCGCTACTGTTGATATTATTACAGAAAGAAAAGAAAAAGTGGTAGGTGTACCTATAAGTTCAATTGTTGTAAAGACGGATACAGCTGCGGTTAAGACATTTTCTGTTGACGACCCAGCTGCTCAAGAAAGTGAAGTGAAACAAAAAAACACCAAAAAATTAGAATGTGTTTTTCTTAAAGTTGGTGAAAAAGCTAAAATTAGAATAATTAAAACAGGAATTCAAGACGATACGAATATTGAAGTAACAGATGGTTTAAAACCTGGCGATGTCGTAATAGTAGGACCATATAATACCGTATCGAAAGAGTTGAATTCTGGTGATAAAGTAAAAATAGCGGCGGCTAACGATATAAATGCAGTTAAAGAATAATGACTTATATTCTTAATATAGAAACCGCTACCAAAAATTGTTCGGTAGCCATTGCAAGAGACGGAAAAACAATTCTCTGTAAAGAAATGGCTGAGGAGGGTTATTCTCACGCTGAAAAATTGCATGTTTTTATAAATGAAATATTAAGTGAAATAGAAATTTCTTGTAAAGATTTGTCAGCAGTCGCAGTGAGTCAAGGCCCTGGTTCTTATACAGGATTACGAATAGGAGTTTCTGCGGCTAAAGGACTTTGTTTTGCTCTCGATATTCCCTTAATTGCGATTGATACGCTTGAAGTTTTAGCTTCGCAAGTTAAAGTTGCTAATGGAATTATAATTCCTATGATAGATGCACGAAGAATGGAAGTGTACAGTGCCATTTTCGATTCTAAGTTAAATAAAATAAGAGGAGTTCAAGCAGAAATAATTGAAGAGAACTCATTTTCAACAATCGATTTGCCAATTTATTTTGTTGGCGATTGTGCTTCAAAATGCAAAACAGTTTTAACTAAAGAAAATTTCATCTTTTTAGAAGATAAAATTTATCCATCTGCTAATGAAATGAGTACTTTGAGTTTTGAAAAGTTTAAAAATAATGACACGGTAGATGTTGCATATTTTGAGCCGTATTATTTGAAGGATTTTATGATTACAACTTCAAAAAAATAGTTGCTACTTTTGTGAGCAGGCTAAAATTTTATTTTCTCTAAATCTAAAGCTGTCTTTGAATCTTCTAATATTTCTGAGCTAACTTCAATAAAATCTTGATTCTTTGTCCAAACCCGAATTGCGATTTTAATCCCAGTATCTGTAATTTCTTTCACCGAGATTGATGGTTTTGGTGTTTTTAAAATTTTAGAATTGTTATCTATAGTTTTAAAAATGATGGCTTTTGCTTTTTTTATATCTGCATCATTAGAAATTCCAATTGTTAGATCAGTTCGTCGATTTTCTTTTTTAGAATAGTTGATTATATTTCCGTTAGATAATGTGCCGTTTGGAACAAAAACCACTTGGTTGTTAACGGTTAATAATTGAGTTACAAAAATTTGAATATCAATAACAGTTCCAGAAACTCCTTGGGCTTCAATAACATCTCCAAGTTTGAAGGGCTTAAACAAGATGATTAACATTCCGCCAGCAAAATTGGAAAGCGAACCTTGCAGTGACAAACCAACGGCTAATCCCGCAGCTCCAAGAATGGCTACAAATGAAGACGATTCAATGCCTAATTTTGAAATAACTGCAATAAAAAGAACAATTCGCAATCCCCAAAATATAATATCAGATAAGAACTCAATGAGTGTAGGCTCAATTTCTCTCTTTACCATTATTTTTCTAGAAACAGAATTGATGATTTTTATAGCCCAAATTCCAATAACTAATAGTAAAATGGCTGCAATTAGTTTTGGGGAGTAATCGATTAAAACTTTTATAAACGAACTTGTATATTGATCGATAAAATTAATGTCTACTTGTAATTTCATTTTAAAATTTAAAAAAAACCTTCCCAAATTGGAGAAGGTTAGTTGTTTTTAGCTACAAAAATAGTATTTTTTACTATTTATTCAGCGTCTTTTTTTGATTCATGAGTTGAGTTATTTACTAACTCATTTATTTTTTCTTTAGCTGCAACAATGCCTTCCTCTACCTTTACTTTTGCTTCGTTGGCAAAAACTTCAGCTTTTTCAATAATTGGTGCAGCGTTTTCTTTTACAGATTCAACAACTTCCTCTATAACCACAGTAGCTTTTTCAGAATATTCGCTAACTTTTTCTATCACTTCATCGGCAAGTATTTCTGCTTTTACGAGTATTGGAGCTGCATTTTCTTTTGCAGATTCGTACGTTTCTTTAGCCGTATCAGTTAAAGTTTCAGCGCTTTCTTTAGCCGAACCAAATAAATTCTTAATAAAAGTTCCTATTCCCATGATTGATAAATTAATTGATTAATTGTCAAATTTACGATAAAAAGTAATTCTTTAATGACTGAATTTCAATTCATTACTAACTTCTTTAAAATTATTTTCGGGACGTCACAAGTTTTATTCTGACAAACATAAAAAAGTTTTTTTTAATTTACCCGTTTAAAGCTTCGACTATAATATCTTTATCATTTAGCATGTCTTTCAGCATATTTTCAATGCCGCTTTTTAATGTAAATGTAGAAGATGGACAGCCGTTACAAGCACCTTGAAGAACTACTTTTACTCTTTTTTCATTTTCGTCGTACGAATCAAAAAGAATATTTCCACCATCGGCAGCTACAGCAGGTTTGACATATTCTTCTAAAATATTGATGATTTGTTGTGAAGTCGTATCAAGGTGGTCGAAATTTTCAATTTTTTGTTTCTCGATTTTTGGACTTAAATCAACAAGGCTTTCATCAAGAACAGTTCCCCCGTTTTCAATAAATTCCTTTATAAATGATCGCAGCTCTAAAGTAATTTCTTGCCATTCGTTTACTGCATATTTGGTTACCGAAACATAGTTTTCGTCTATAAATACTTCTTTGACGTAAGGAAATTTAAATAATTCTTTGGCCAACGGTGAGGCAGAAGTTTCATCAATGTTTTTAAACTCGACAGCTGTTTTTGTTAGCATTCTACTCACAACAAATTTTAAAACTGAAGGGTTTGGAGTCGATTCACCATAAACGGTTGCTGGCTGTTTCTTAGGTTTGCTTTCATCAACAGTGACAATAATACCACCATCATTTACAAAACTGGCGATTTGCTCAGCGACAGCATCTTGTACATCTTCCCATTCTACAATACTAAATTTTTCAATAGCAATAAAGTTTCCTGAAATGTAAACTGTTTTTACAAAAGGTAAATAAAATAGCTTTTGAGCCAATGGTGAGTTTTTTGCCTCATCGATGTTTTTAAATTCAAAACTCTCATTTTGAGTTATGAAATCGGGGAATTCAAATTTTAGTATAGCTGGATTTTGGGTTTCTTTAATAGCTAATTGTATCATATTTTATTTTTTTTACAAATTTAACAAAGTTATAATGAGTGATTAATTATATTTGAACAATTAAACAATAAATTAACGTTTGTTTTTACTGTTTTTTGTTTTATTTTTTTTCAAAATTTAATTTATTGTCAAAAAATAAGGAGGGTAATGAATAAATTTTAATTATTGATTTAAAAATCATCAAAAATTTATATATTTGGGCGCAACTAATAAAGGTGATTTTCGTTTTGTCTTATAATTAGTAAATTACAAGGAATTGTATATAATTAAAAATTTAAAAAATGAGTTTTAAGAAATTAGGATTATTAGTTGTGTTTTTAGCATCACAATTTTCATTTTCTCAAGAAGGTATAGCTGTTTATTCTGATTATTTATCAGATAATTATTATTTACTACATCCGTCAATGGCTGGTGCTGCAAGTTGCGCTAAATTAAGAGCAACAGGAAGACAACAGTGGTTTGGTCAAACCGATGCTCCAGCATTACAAACGTTAAGTTTTAATGGAAGAATTGGAGAACAGTCAGGAGCAGGAGCTATTTTTTATAATGATAGAAATGGGTACCACTCTCAAACAGGAATTAAATTGACTTATGCGCATCATATTATGTTTTCTAGAGATAATGTCGATTTGAACCAACTTTCATTTGGTGTTAATGTTGGTTTAACCCAAAGTACTTTAGACGAGACTTCTTTTCTAAGGCCAGGTGATTTTGATCCGAATGTTCTTGGGATTAATATTCAGAAAGATTCCTATTTTAATGTTGATATTGGGGCGTCATACAACTACTTGGATTTTTACGCTCATGCAACTGTAAAAAACGCTGTTGAAACGAGAAGAGAGCTTTATAGTGGTGTTGAAAGCGATAATTTGAGAAAGTTAATTTTGAATTTGGGTTACACTTTTGGTGAAGAAGATGGGTTATTATGGGAGCCTTCTGTAATGTTTCAAAGCATCAGCCAAACCAAAGAAAGTTCTTTTGACTTAAACATGAAAGTGTATAAGCAATTAGAAATAGGTAGGTTGTGGGGAGCTTTATCATACAGAAGAAGTTTAGATGGTGCTCAATATTTAGATAATGTTGGAGGTCAATTAAAAACGCAAAAATTACAATATATAACTCCAATCGTGGGTATTAATTATAATAAGTTTATGTTTTCATATACTTACTCTTATTTAGCTGGAGGTGCTAAATTTGATAATGGAGGTTTTCATCAAATAACTTTAGGAATAGATTTATTTTGTAGTCCTGAGAAATACCACTGTAATTGTCCAGCAATTAATTAAATATTTTTATAAAATGTCCCGATTTATTCGGGACTATTTTTTTACCATTATGTTGATAAAATCAGTAAACGGAAAATCTCCAATAATTCCCGATGATTGTTACGTTGCAGAAAACGCCACTATTGTTGGCGAGGTTTTTTTTGGTCATTCCTGTAGCGTTTGGTTTAATGCTGTTGTTAGAGGTGATGTAAACAGTATATCTATTGGCAATAAAGTAAATATTCAAGATGGTGCCATTATTCATTGTACCTATCAAAAACATCCAACCGTTATAGGAAACAACGTTTCTATAGGACATAATGCAATAGTTCATGGTTGTACTATAAAAGACAATGTTTTAATAGGAATGGGAGCTATTGTTATGGATAATTGTGTGGTAGAAAGCAATTCAATAATTGGCGCAGGAGCTGTTGTTACTCAGAATACTATTGTTGAATCTGGAACTATTTGGGCAGGTATTCCTGCAAAAAAGGTTAAAGATATTGACCAGTCTGATTTTGCTGGTGAAATAGAAAGAATTTCCAATAATTATGTAATGTATTCTAGTTGGTTTAAAGAGTAATCAAGAATATTAAAAATCTCGTTTTACAACTTTATATTTATTGTTTAATATTTCAGTTAGTACTTTGGGATTTGTATTGGTATAAAATACAGCATTACCTTTTCCAACATCATGTTTTCCTACTTTTTCTTCAATTATTTTTTGAGTTTGTCGTGCCACAGCCTCACCTGAATCTATTATTTGTATATGATTAGGGATAATCTTTTTTATCAAAGGTATTAAATATGGATAGTGGCTACAACCTAGAACTAAATAATCAATATTGGCTTCAATCATTGGTTTTAAGTAAGAATGAAGAAGTATTTTCATTTCAGGTGAATTGAGCTCGCCGTTTTCTATTAATTCTACTAGTCCATAACCAATTTGTTCTATAATATGGGTATCTTGATACTTTTCTACCGTTTTATTAAAGAGCTCACTGCTCAATGTGCCTTTAGTTGCCAATATACCAATAGTTTGAGTTTTAGAATGTATTGCTGCTGGTTTTATTGCGGGTTCGATACCTATAAACGGGACTTTATATAAATCTCTTAATTCTTTTATTGCATTGGTAGTGGCGGTATTGCATGCAACTACTATAAGTTTAACTTTTTTTTCGAGAAGAAATTCAGTGTTTTTAATGCTTAATGCAATAATTTCTTCTTTAGTTTTTTTTCCGTAGGGAGCATTTTTGCTATCGGCAAGATAAATCGTGTCTTCATTAGGTAATAGTTCATGAATGGCAGACCATATAGAAGTTCCACCAATTCCTGAATCGAAAAGACCAATAGGTTGATTGTTTATCATAAATCAAATGTAAAAAAAAACTGCTCCGTCTCGAAATTTCGATGGAGCAGTTTTTATATTTTATTTCATTTTTTTTAGATTAAAAACCTAAATCTTTTTTTACATCAGCTGTCAAGTTTGGACCATCTGCTAAAAGTAAACCTTCAGAATTTAAAATATATTGAAAACCTTTAGCTTTTCCAACTTTTTGAATAGATGCTTTTACTTTTTCCATAATTGGTTTAACGATATCAGCTTCTTTTTGTTGTAATTCTTTTTGAGCATTGTCTCTATAATCAACGATTCTTTTTTGCATGTCTTGAACCTCTTTTGATCTAGTTTCGTTTACAGCCTCAGCAACTGTTGTAGCTTCTTGTTCGTATTTTTTTAATTTGTTTTGGTATTCTTCAACCATTCCTTTGTACTCTACATCATAGGTACCACTTAATTTTTCTAATTGTTTTTGAGCCTCAAGCATTGCAGGCATTTTTGCCATTATTTCACTTACCTCTACGTGAGCTGTTTTTGCTTGAGCATTTATTGCTTGATTACCTGTAATGAAAAGGGCTGTAGCTATTAATAAAGTTTTTATTTGTTTCATCATTTTTAAATATTAATTAATTGTTTTTTAGTTTTTAATGTTCTCGGTTTCTTTACTTGCTTCTTTTTCTTTTTTTGCTGCTTCTCTATCAGCTAATATTTTTTTCTTTTTTTCTTCTAATGCTTTTTTTCTTTCTTCAAGGTCTTTTGCTCTGATTTCCGCTAATTTTTGCTTTGCATTTATAACCGCTGAGTTATCTGGAGCTGGTGTAACTTTTGCGTCCGAATTATTTGTCTCTGAATTATTTGTCTCTGGAGCATTGGTTAAAGTGCTTTCAGTTTCATTTTTTTCTGGAACAATAACACCATTCTTTTTTGCTGCTTTTTCTGCTAAAAGTTGTTTTCTGTTTTCTTCAACAGCTTTTTTCTTTTCTTCGATAGCTGCTTTTCTTTCTGCAATTAATTGTTCTCTTGCTGCTTTTTTATCATCAAGTACTTTCTTTCTATCTGCCGCAGCTGGATTTTCATCTTCTAAATTTTCTCTAGCTTCTTTCTCTTCCTCTAATTTGAGTTGCTTTTTACTCAACTGATTTCTTTTCGTTGCTCTTGTAATTACTCGAACTACTTGATCGCTTATGTCAAAACGTTTTGCAGCAAATAACATGGTCAAATCAGACGATTTATCAAAAATAAAATCATATTTTTTAGCTTCTGCAATGTCTTGAGCAGCTGTAAAAACTTGATCTTGTATTGGTTGAGATAACACTGCTTTTTGTAATATTAAATCACCATTAGGTCCAAATCGTTTTTGCTGATAATCAAATAATTCTGTTTCTTGAAATACAATTTCTTCTTCTCGTTCTTCTATTAATTCTTTAGTTAATAAAACTTTTTCGGTTTTTAATGACTCTTTAAGTTTTGTAACTTCGTTTTTTTTTGCTTCAATTTCTTGTTTCCATTTTTGAGCTTTTTGCTCTAACTGGCTTTTAGCTTCCATGTAGTCAGGTACATTTTGTAAAATATACTCCATATCTATATAGCCTATTTTCACACCTCTAGACTGACTATAAGTTACTATCGAAATAGTCATTATAAAAATCAGTAATACAACCTGTTTTCTCATAACTAAAGTTTTATTAGAAAATATCGTGCCAAATATAGTTAATTTTAAAATTGCTGACCAATAATAAAATGAGTTTCCATTCCGTTTGCTTTACCATCTCCTGTTAAGGAATCAAATCCATAACCAAAATCTATTCCTAACAACCCAAATGCGGGCATAAAAATTCGTAATCCAGCACCTGCCGAGCGTTTTAGAGCAAATGGATTATAGGTTCTAAAAGTATCGTAGGCTGCTCCCGCTTCAAGAAAAGACAGAACATAAATTGATGCTGCAGCTTTTAATGTGATAGGGTATCTCATCTCTAACGAAAATTTATTGTAAATAGTGCCTCCGTTTTGTGAAGAAAGTGAATTATTTGGATAACCTCTTAATTGAATAACCTCTCTACCGTCTTGTGCAAAGTTGGCTAATCCGTCTCCTCCTAAGAAGAATCGCTCAAAAGGAACAACGCCTCTTTCATTATTATAGGCTCCTAAATAACCAAATTCTCCTAATGAACGCATTACTAACTTGCCATAGATTTTAGTAAACCAATCGGCTTTGAATTTAATTTTGTAGTATTCTAACCATTTAAATTTTTCTTGATCAATTTTTCCTTCATCTGGAGCTGCATCTTGAAATCTGTCGACTTTGTTGCCAGATGCATCTATAAAGTCTCCTGGTTGAATAATTTCTCCATTTGGACCTATTCTTTCAGACGATGTGCTATTTTTTAATTTATAAGCTTCTTGATTTTCTAAATCGCCATAGTCAATGCCGTTCATTAGAGAATAGGGTAATGAGAATTTACCCATTATGCTAAATTCCGAACCATAAGTTGGGAAAATAGGGTTTACCCCCTTGTTATTTCTTGTTAAACCAATTGTGTATGATAAATTTCGCGCAGATCCGTTACTGAATGTTCTAAAAAGCCCTGTGTTAAAATTATTTAAATCATAATATTGAAATGCAACAGATTGTGATAAAACGAAAAAGTCATCTGGAACACTCAATCGTTTAGCCAAACCCATCGATAAAGAGAGGATGTTGAAATTTTGACTTCTGTCAATGTTTGCCCCAAATTGTCCTCCCCCTGCAAATTGTCCTCCTGCAAACTGTTTACTGTAAGCAAATGAACTGCTAAATTGTACTGGTTTTTTTCTTCCAAACCAAGGTTCAGAAAACGAAAGGCTATAGGTTTGAAAAAACGGACTAGCTTGTAATCGCAACGCTACTTTTTGACCATCTCCCATAGGAAGGGGTTTATAAGCGTCTTTATTAAAAAGATTTCTAACCGAAAAGTTGTTAAAAGACAATCCTAATGTTCCTATAAATCCTCCTCCTCCGTAGCCACCTTGTAATTCAATTTGGCTAGATCCTCTTTCAACAAGATTGTATTCAATATCTACAGTTCCCGCACCTGCATCGACATTTTTAAATTTTGGGTCTATTGCTTCTGCATCAAAAAAACCAAGCTGACCAATTTCTCGAATGGTTCTTACCAATTCTTCCTTACTGTATTTTTGGCCTGGCTTTGTTCTTAGTTCTCTATAAATTACCTCGTCGTTGGTCTTGTCATTTCCTACCACAGTAATTTTATTAAAATAAGCTAACGGGCCTTCTATGATTCTAATTTCAAAATCGATGGTGTCATTAGCCGTTTTTACTTCAACGGCATTTATATTCGAAAATAAATAACCGTTGTTTTGATATAAGTTGGTGATGTCTTCTCCGTCAGGTTTTGTTTTGTCGGCAATTCTTTTTTCTAATAAAACGCCATTATAGACATCTCCTTTTTGGATGCCTAACATTCTTGAAAGTCCTTGATCAGTATATATAGTATTTCCTAAAAACTTTATGTTTCCAAAATAATATTTCCGTCCTTCGTCAACGTTTATTTTAATATTTAATTTTTTTTGTTGTTTATCAAATGATACACTGTCAGATACTACACGTGCATCTCTATATCCTTTTTCTTTATATTTTTCTACAATTGACACTAAATCCTCTTTATATTTGGCATCTATAAATTTTGAAGCTTTAAAAACTCTCAAACGATTAATTTGTTTGGTATTTTTCATCGCTCCTCGAAGCGTTGATTCTTTAAATTTTTCGTTTCCTGAGAATACTATTCTACTAATTTTTATTTTTTCATCCTTATCAATGTTAATTAACATTTTTACATTGTTACCCGATGTAGTGTCAGGAAAAGTGTTTATAACTACTTTAGTATTATAAAAACCGTCTTTTTTGTATTTGTTTTCGATGTAGTTTTTGGTGGTAGTAATTAAATTTTCATTTACAATTTTTCCTTTTGTAAGTCCATTATCTTTAATAAGCCCTTCGGTTTTGTTTTTCTTTATTCCAACAAATTTTACTTCACTTAATTTTGGAAGTTCGTTAATATCTAAATCTAGAAAAATACTATCAGCTTCTATTCTATTTATATAGAAATCGATATCACTAAATAAACCAAGTTTTCCAAGTTTTTTTATAGCATTTGAGATTTCTTCTCCAGGAACAGTAACCTCTTGTCCTTTTTGAAGTCCTGAAAAGGTAACAATTGTTTGTTCGTTATAACTTACTTTTCCTATTACTTTTACGTCACCAAGCAAGTACTTTTTGCCTTGATCAAATGGCACTCGGTCTTGAGCATTAACTTGAGATAAGAATCCAAAGAACAATAGGGTTAGGAGTAGTTTTATGTTTTTATGTAACACTAAAAAATTATTTAATTTGTTCACTTGTTTTTCCAAATCTGCGTTCTCTTTTTTGATAACTAATGATTGCCTCATACAAATCATTTTCTTGAAAGTCAGGCCATAATACATCAGTAAAATATAACTCTGAGTAGGCTATTTGCCATAACAAAAAATTACTAATTCTGTGTTCACCACTTGTTCTTATTAATAAATCTACATCGGGTAAATTTTGTGTGTAAAGATGCTCATTTATAATCGATTCGTCAATACGGTCTATTGAAATTATATTATTTTTAACTTTATCACTGATGATTTTTACGGCATTCAAAATTTCCTCTCTTGATCCGTAGCTTAATGCTAGCGTTAGAATCATTCTAGTGTTATTTTTGGTTTTTTCTATAACGTCTAGAAGTTCTTTTTGAGCAGATTTTGGTAACAAATCTAAATTACCAATAGTATTAAGTTTAATGTTATTGTCTACAAGTGTTTGTAGTTCGTTTTTTAAGGAACTAATCAACAATTTCATTAATGTATCGACCTCAAGTTTTGGTCTGTTCCAATTTTCAGTTGAAAAAGCATAAAGAGTAAGGTTTTCTATACCTAACTTAGCACAAGTCTCTACAGTTAACCGTACTGATTTTGTTCCGTTTTCATGTCCAAAGGCTCTTAAAAAACCTTTTTGTTTTGCCCAACGGCCATTGCCATCCATTATGATAGCTAGGTGTTTAGGTAAATTATCGGTATTAATTTTGTCTTTTAAATTCATGTTTTATTCTGTACAAAAGCAAGGTTTATTTCCAAATGTATAGGTTAATGTAAATCCGGTAAAAACGTACCAATCATTACTATTTGTATTTCCAAATTTTAAATTTCCAAATTTTTCATTTGTTGGATTACTTCCATCCAAATCATCTTTAAAACTATACCTGGCACCTACTTCAAATCCTAATACAAAATTTTCTAAAAAATTTGTTTTTATTCCAATCGTCATCGGAATTGCCAATGTTCCGTATCCTTTGTCTGTTCTCATATCTCCATTCAGAAAGTACACTCCGTCGTAACGCGTATAACTTAATCCTGAATATACATAAGGTGTAAATTTAGGTTCAGAATCATGCAAATCAAAATCAAAAAAATCAAATTCAAGTCCTAAAGATAATTCTTTAACACTATTTTCGAAGCTATAACCTCTTTGCTTTCTTGCAGGTTCTGATGCGTTTTTATCGTTTCCGCTTATTTTTGAGAAGGTATATGAGGCTCTCCAAGAATGTCTTGGACTTTTATTCCATTTATACAAAACCCCAAAAGCAGGCTCGTTAGGCGCTATATAGTTTTCTTTTCCAATTTCTCCAATATAATTACTTCCCCCTAAAAACAAACCAATTTCATGAATTTGTGCTTTAGTTACTAGACCAGAGAATAAAAATAAAAATAAATAAAATCTATTCATTGTGATAAAAATAGCGTGCAAATATAATAATTATGAATACGAAACAGTCATGAAATCAGTATTTCTAACAAATTATATTTTAAGATTTATGTAGACCTTATTACTATAAGGGATACTTATAAAAACGTCGAATGAATAGTTTGTAGTATAATTGGTGCTTTAAAAAAAATTAATTTCTTTTGTCTTCACCCCAAAGTAATTTATTTCGAAGTGTTTTTAGGAACGTTTCTTCGTGAATTTCAACCATGTTAATTTTAAAAGACGTCTTTTTTATGGTTATAACCGATTCGTTTTTTATTGAGGCAATTCTAGAATCTAATGAAACTAAACAATATTCCTCTCTTCCAGATACTTTTAAGCGAATTTCAGTTCTGTCAGGAATGACTAAAGGTCTGGCGTTTAAATTATGTGGTGCAATTGGAGTAATCACTAAACTTTTTACATCAGGAGTCAAAATAGGACCACCGCAACTCATAGAATACCCAGTAGATCCTGTTGGAGTAGCTACAATTAATCCATCTGCCCAATAGGAGTTTAAATATTCGCCATTCAAATGAGTTTCAATAGTAATCATCGAGGTAGTATCTTTTCTGCTAACTGTTATTTCATTCATAGCAAAATTAATATCATGTAGGCCTTCAATTTTTGATCTGCTACTAAGCGATAATAAAGTTCGAGGAGAAATAGTGTATTTCTTTTCAATAACAAGTTGTAGAAAAGAGGCAATATTGTCTTTTTGTACGGATGCTAAAAATCCAAGCCTGCCCGCATTGATACCAAGAATGGGAATACCTGATTTTCGAACTAAAGTAGCTGCTCTTAATATGGTTCCGTCACCACCAATGCTTATAAACATATCAAAACTACTATCTAACTCATAATGTGAACTAAAAGTTTTATATTCTTTTTGTATCAGTTTTTTTTCATACAATGTTTTCAAGAAAGAAGCATCAATAACCATCTCGACATTGTTTCTGTTAAAAAAAACAAAAATATCTTTTATGATAGGCTCGGTACTGTTTTGGTAATATTGTCCGTAAATGGCTACTTTCATAATTGTTTAATCGTTAATTTGTAAAATCTATTAATCGGTTAAAAAAATAACCGATTAAACAAATAACTACTATATATTCAGGTATTTGTCTAAATAATCGGACCGTTCTTTAAGATTATTTATATAAGTATCTTCTTGATGTTCGGAAATAATTTCATAATTGTATCGTCTAAACGTTTGTATAATATCGTTCATGGCTCCCAAACTAATTTTTACCGTAATTTGAACATTTTGAACATCAGATTCTGAAATAAATAATCCTAAAAGCTTCCCATTATTACTTTCAACAATTTGAGTAATTTGGCTCATAGAATAATCTAAAATTTCCTTTTTTACGACAATAATTCCGCCAGGTTCTTTTAAAAATGGTGTTTCATGAAAAAATTTAATGATGTCTTCTAATTCATAATAACCCAAATAACTATTGCTTTCGTCTAAAACAGGAACAATATTAGTGTGATTCTTGGCAAAAACCTCTAAAACGTCCAGCCAAATCATAGAGTTTCTTGCAAAAAAACCTTCCAAAGTATACTTATAATCGCCTACTTTTTTATCACTATCAAAGGTTTCAATGTCGTCTAAAGTAATGCACCCCAAATAAATATTTTCTTCTAAAACAGGAAAATGAGAAAATGGCAGTTCATGAAAATAGTCATGAATAGCAGCAATAGTTTCTTCGCTGTTTATTGCCTTATAATCTTTTGTAATATAATCTTTAATTTCTGTCATAATCGCTATCACTAAATAGTTCATGCAAATTAATCAAATTTATACAATAACACCTAGTTTAACTTTGTATTTTTGTTGCTTCAATAATATAATTTAGATTCAATTTTATTTGTAATGACAAAACTAAGTGTAAATATTAATAAAATAGCCACTTTACGTAATGCACGAGGTGGAAATGTGCCTGATTTATTGCAAGTCGCAAAACACATTCAAGAATATGGAGCCAAAGGAATCACGATTCATCCTCGACCAGACGAGCGACACATTAGGTATCAGGATGCAAGAGATTTAAAACCGATTGTTTACACCGAGTATAATATTGAAGGAAATCCAGAAAAAACATTCGTTGATTTAGTTTTAGAAATAAAACCAACACAAGTTACTTTAGTTCCAGATGCCATTGATGCCATTACATCTAATGCAGGTTGGAATACTATAAAACATCAATCCTTTCTCAAGGAAATCATTCAGGAATTTCAACGCAATAACATCCGGACATCTATATTTGTTGATCCTGTTCTAGAAATGATAGAAGGTGCAAAAGCAATAGGAACCGAAAGAATTGAGTTGTATACCGAAGCTTTTGCGCATCAATACGGTTTGGGTAATAAAAAAGGAATTCAGCCTTATGTTGCTACGGCAAATCTAGCAAATGAGTTGGAATTAGGGATTAATGCAGGACATGATTTGAGTTTAGAAAACATCGAATATTTTAAACAAAATATCCCCAATTTATTAGAAGTTTCTATTGGTCATGCCTTGATTTCAGAAGCCATTTATTTAGGTTTGAATAATGTAATTAATATGTATTTAAATAAATTGAAGTGAGATAAATGAAGAATATGGATCCTATGTCATTTTAAATGATAGTTTTTAAAGAATAAACAAAATGTTAAAAATTTGCCTTGTTACCATTTTTTGGTAACTTAGCTAAAAATAATAAAGTTATGGGACGAAATACTTCAATATCATTAGGCAATCATTTTGAGAGTTTTATAGAACATACTATTACTGATGGAAGGTTCAATAATGCAAGCGAAGTGGTTAGAGCAGGACTTCGATTGCTGGAAGAAGAAGAGAATAAAATAATTGTTTTGCGAAAAGCCATTGCAGAAGGTTTAGAAAGCGGTCGTGCTTTAAGTTTTGATGCGAAGAAACATTTAGAATCTTTAAAGGCAAAGCGAAATTCAAATGGCTAAATATTATTTTACAAATAAAGCTGTAGAAGATTTAACAGAAATTTGGAATTACACAGTAGAAACTTGGTCAGAAAAGCAAGCTGAAAAATATTATAATTTACTTATTTTTTCATGTAATGAATTAGCAAAGAATCCAAATCTTGGTAAAAATTATGAAATTATAACGAAAGGAATTCTGGGGTATAAAGCTGGGGAACATATAATCTTTTACACCGTTATTTCTAAAAATGAAATTGAAGTAGCCAGAATTCTTCACGTAATGATGGATTTGAAAAGCAAATTATAAAGAACCGAAAAAACCTCAAATCTGCAATCTAAAATCTAAAATCACAAATCATCATGCTTTACTCAAAAATAGAAGGACAAGGAGCCCGAGCCGAAGGCGAATCGAGAGAAGCTAAACCACTATTAATTCTTCACGGATTTTTAGGGATGTCTGACAATTGGAAAACGCTAGGAACGCAATATGCGACGGAAGGTTTCGAAGTTCACATGTTAGATTTGCGCAATCATGGTAAGAGTTTTCACTCAAATGAATTCAGTTATGAAGTCATGGTAGAAGATGTATTAGCCTATTGCATGACGCATAATTTGAAAAAAATTGATATTATTGGACACTCTATGGGCGGAAAAGTGGCCATGCTTTTTGCAACTACCTATCCAGAAAAAGTAAATAAATTAATAGTTGCCGATATTGGTCCTAAATATTACAAACCTCATCATCAAGATATATTGGCAGGATTAAATGCTGTCGATTTTTCGCTAAAACCAGATCGTACAACAGTAGATGAAATTTTAAAAAATCATATTCCAGATTTTGGTACGCGTCAGTTTTTAATGAAAAGTTTGTACTGGAAGGAGCCAGGGCAATTGGCTTTTCGTTTCAATCTAGCTGTTTTTAATAAAGAAGTTGAGCAAATTGGTACAGCGCTTCCAAATGATGCTATTTTTAATAATCCTACATTATTTCTTCGCGGAGGGAATTCAAATTATATTAAAGACGAAGATTTTGAAGACATCAAAAATCATTTTCCAAACGCAATAATCGAAACTATACCAAATGTTGGGCATTGGCTTCATGCTGAAAATCCAGTTGCTTTTTATGACAAGACAATCGCTTTTTTATTTTATTCTTGAAAATGGGAGGCGAGACAATGTAAATGAAATGTAAAGATAGTTTGATTCTATTTTCTCAAACAAAAGATTGAAGTTTTATACTTTAAAGTTAATTTATTTATTATTAAGTATATTTTGTTTTATTTTTTCATGTATTTCAGCTCTTTTTCTTCTTGGAACTTCATATGTAAGCCCATTTGTAAGCTCAATTATCCATGGAATGTTTTTAGAATATTCTTTGATGAAATTTATATTTATTAAAACACTTTTATTAATTCTTATAAAGTTAATATTATTACTTAAATAAAATTCAAAATCTTTTAAATGTCTAGCAACAGTATGATTTTCGTTATTTTTCATTGAAAGGATAGAGTATCTTCCTTCAGAACATATAGTAATTATTTCGTTAATTGATATCATTTTGACTTTATTGTTATTATGAACAGCAATTTTTAAATCATTTTGATCTTTTTCTAGCACATTAATCAAATTTACTATTTGCGCGTAATTATTATTTTTTTGTTGAATAGATTGTCTTGCTTTGTTTATAGTTTCCTTAAACTCATCAATAGCAATAGGTTTTAATATATAGTCTAGTGCATTAAATTTTATAGCATTAATTGCATATTGGTTATGACTTGTAATAAAGACGATTTCAAAATTAATTTTCTCGATTTTTTTTAATAACTCAAAACCGTTTTCTTTTGGCATATTGATATCCAAGAAAATAATATTTGGTTGCAATAGTATGATTTTTTCGTATGCATCTTTAACATTGGATGCAATGCCGACAATTTCGAAGTCTCCTGCATAATTTTTTAACAGATACTTTAAAACA
>CANGUZ010000018.1 GCA_947457255.1 Flavobacteriaceae bacterium | reverse complement strand
TCTATGTTAATAGGAATTAACTTTTCTCCGTCAGACATATTTATATTTATATTTAAAATTATATTATTTAAAAAAATCTTGCTAATATAACCTTTTCAGATTATTTTTTGCATAAATGTTTATAGAAATTTGATTGATTTATTAACAAAATTGAGGTGGTTTTAAGTTAATAAGTTAATTTATTTTTAACAAAAAAATTTGTTTTTTTTTTGTCTATTAGCTGACAGTACTTTAGATGGGAATGATTTTTGCAATTACAATAGATATTCACTAAATTTACATTAAAAATTATACAATTATATGGATGATAATTTTTCGCCTCGAGTTAAAGATGTAATTACATACAGTAAAGAAGAAGCCTTACGATTAGGACATGACTTCATTGGTACTGAACATTTGATGTTGGGTATATTAAGAGACGGAAACGGTAAAGCAATAACTATTCTGAACAACTTGTCAGTTGATTTGGATCATTTGCGAAAAAAAGTTGAAATTTTAAGCCCTGCAAATCCAAATGTAATTGTCAGTAACGAAAAAAAGAACTTGCATTTGACCCGTCAAGCCGAAAGAGCTTTGAAAACTACTTTTCTTGAAGCTAAAGTTTTTCAAAGCACTTCAATAAGCACAGCGCATTTGTTATTGTGTATTTTAAGAAATGAGAACGACCCTACAACCAAGCTCCTCAATAAACTAAAAATAGATTATGATGTAGCTAAAGAACAATACCTCAATATGACACCTAACGAAGAAAATTTTTTAGAAAATTTGCCTAGAAACGAATCGTTTAATGATGATTCAGGTCAAGATGATAATCTTAGAGAAGGCAATTTTAACAATCCGGCAAATAAATCGAACAAAAAATCAAAAACACCTGTTTTAGATAATTTTGGTAGAGATTTAACTGAAATGGCCGAAGAAGGCAAGCTTGATCCTGTGGTGGGTCGTGAGAAAGAAATAGAACGTGTTTCACAAATTTTGAGCCGTCGTAAAAAGAACAATCCGTTATTGATTGGAGAGCCTGGAGTTGGTAAATCTGCAATTGCAGAAGGTTTAGCTTTGCGAATTATTCAGAAGAAAGTATCTCGAAATTTATTCAACAAACGAGTTGTAACATTAGATTTGGCTTCGCTTGTTGCCGGAACGAAATACCGCGGTCAGTTTGAAGAGCGAATGAAAGCCGTTATGAATGAGCTAGAAAAGAATGATGATATAATCCTTTTTATTGATGAAATTCATACTATTGTTGGAGCTGGTGGTGCAACTGGCTCGTTAGACGCTTCTAACATGTTTAAACCTGCATTAGCAAGAGGCGAAATTCAATGTATTGGTGCTACAACTCTTGATGAGTATAGACAATATATCGAGAAAGATGGTGCTCTAGAAAGACGTTTTCAAAAAATTATTGTAGAACCTACTTCTGTTGATGAAACGATTACCATTTTGAATAACATCAAAAATAAATATGAAGATCACCATAATGTAACTTATACACAAGAAGCTATTGAAGCTTGTGTAAAATTAACTAACAGATACATGTCAGAGCGTTTCTTGCCAGACAAAGCGATAGATGCACTAGACGAAGCTGGCTCTCGTGTTCATATTACCAATATTGAAGTTCCTAAGCAAATTTTAGATCTGGAACGTCAATTGGAAGATGTTCGCGAATTAAAAAATACTGTTGTCAAAAAACAGAAATACGAAGAAGCTGCTAAGCTACGTGATGATGAAAAACGTATAGAAAAAGACTTAGCAATTGCACAAGAACAGTGGGATGAAGATTCAAAAAACAACAGGATAGTTGTATCTGAAGATAATGTTGCCGACGTGGTTTCGATGATGACAGGAATACCTGTAAATCGTATTGCACAAACTGAGAGTAATAAATTAGCTAATCTTCCTGAATTAATTGAAAATAAAGTTATTGGACAAAAAGAAGCAGTGTTAAAAATTGCTCGTTCTATACAAAGAAATCGTGCTGGATTAAAAGATCCAAATCGACCAATTGGCTCGTTTATTTTCTTAGGACAAACAGGAGTTGGTAAAACACAATTGGCTAAAGTTTTAGCTCGTGAATTATTCGATTCTGAAGATTCATTAATTCGAATTGACATGAGTGAATACATGGAAAAATTCGCAATCTCAAGATTAGTTGGAGCGCCTCCGGGATATGTAGGCTATGAAGAAGGTGGCCAATTGACTGAAAAAGTAAGAAGAAAACCGTATTGTGTTGTGTTACTAGATGAGATTGAAAAAGCACATCCAGATGTTTTCAATATGTTGTTACAAGTTTTAGATGATGGTTTCCTAACAGATAGTTTGGGTAGAAAAATTGATTTTAAGAATACAATTATTATAATGACTTCTAATGTTGGCGCTCGTCAATTAAAAGATTTTGGTCAAGGTGTCGGATTTGGTACAGCTGCAAAAGTAGCTCAAGCCGATGATAATTCGAAAAGCATTATCGAAAATGCATTAAAGAAAACATTTGCTCCAGAGTTCCTAAACAGAATTGACGATGTTATTGTGTTTAATGCTTTAGAAAAACACGATATTGATTTGATTATTGAAATTGAATTGAAAAAATTATACGATAGAATTGCTGAATTAGGTTATAACTTAAAACTTTCTGATGAAGCAAAAGCATTCATTGCTGATAAAGGGTTTGATAGACAATTTGGAGCTAGACCATTAAAAAGAGCCATTCAAAAATATGTTGAAGATGCTTTAGCAGAAGAAATTATAACTTCTAAAATTGGATCAGGTGATGAAATTTTCATGGATTTAGATCAAACGGCTCAAGAGTTGTTTGTTAATGTAAAAAAAGCAGAAAAGCCAACAAATTAAATTATTATTTTTTTACCACGAATAAATGAATAGTTTAGAATACGAATTCATTTATTCGTGTTTTTTTTAAATCCTCTTTATTATGCCACAGAACAAAGTTATTCTAGGCTCAGAAGAATGGTTTTCTTTCCCAGATTTAGGAATTCCTACCATTAAAGCTCGCATCGATTCTGGCGCAAAAACTTCTGCTCTACATGCAATAAATATAGCTCCTTTTTTAAAAGATGGGAATAATTGGGTTAAATTTGATATCAATCCCATACAAAATGATTTAAAAACAATTATTCATTGTGAGGCTCCTTTAGTTGACAAACGAATTGTAAAAAGTTCAAGTGGCTATAGAGAACAACGCTACGTTATTCAAACGATTCTAGATATTGGAACTACAAGTTGGTCTATTGAGATGACATTAACTAATAGAGACTCAATGGGCTTTAGAATGCTTCTTGGAAGAGAGGCCATGAGTGGTAGAATTTTAGTAGATCCTGAACAATTATTCCTCTTAGGCCAAGAAACTAGTGATAAATTGAGTGAAATATATCAAAATGCAGTAGCCCCTCCATCTGGTTTACGAATAGGTCTTTTGGCAAGTAATCCTGAATTATATAGCAATAAAAGAATTATGGAGGCAGGAGAAATGCGGGGTCACGAAATGCATTTTTTAAGTATAAAGGAGTGCTACATGAAACTCGATGCTACTAAACCAGAAATTCATTATCGAGGCGGAAAAATTTTAAATCAATTTGATGCTATCATTCCTAGAATTAGACCAAGCATTACGTTTTATGGATGCGCCTTAACCCGACAATTTGAAGCACTAAAAGTATATTGTTTGAATTCATCTGTTGCAATAACTCAATCTAGGGATAAATTATTTTCATTACAGTTGTTGTTGAATCATGGTATAGAAATTCCTACCACTGGTTTTGCTAATTCACCATTAGATACTGACGATCTAATAAAAATGGTTGGAGGACCACCATTAATAGTGAAATTATTAGAAGGAACTCAAGGAAAAGGTGTTGTATTAGCTGAAACAAAAAAGGCTGCTGAAAGTGTTATTAATGCTTTTAAAAGTTTGAATGCTAATATTTTAGTTCAAGAGTTTATAAAAGAAGCGAATGGAAAAGACATTCGTTGTTTTGTAATTGACGGAAAAGTTGTTGCAGCCATTCAGCGAGAAGCATTACCAGGCGAGTTTAGAGCAAATATTCATTTAGGAGGAACAGCCTCTATAATTAAAGTAACTTCTGTGGAGAAAAAAATTGCCATAAAAGCTGCTAAAGCAATGGATTTAAAAGTGGCAGGTGTTGACATAATACGTTCCTCTAAAGGACCTTTATTATTAGAAGTAAATTCATCACCAGGATTAGAAGGTATTGAAGGAGCAACCAATAAAGATATTGCTGGAGAAATGATTAAAGCTATTGAAAAAAACATCAAACTAAAATAATAATAGATGAATCCATATTTAGATATTATTTTACGTAGTGCTGGGGTATATTTGTTTATGGTTATCGCCTTACGAATTTTTGGTAAAAAGGAATTATCACAACTCAATACGGCTGATGTTATATTAATTTTACTAATTAGTAACTCCGTTCAAAATGCGATGGTTGGAAGCGACACGAGCCTTTGGGGTGGACTAGCAGCGGCTTCAGTTTTGTTTGTTATTAATTTTGTCTTAAAAAAATTAATGTATCGTTATAAGGGATTTAGTGATTTCATGCAGGAAAAGCCCGAAATTCTAATTCATGATGGGAATTTGGATTTTAAAATATTAAGTAAATTAAACATTACTTCCGACGAATTGAAAGAAGCCATGCGAGAGCACGGTGTAGAATATTTTAAGGATGTGAAATTGGCGATGCTAGAAATTGATGGAAACATTAGTATTATTTCTGGAGATACTAATTTAACCCAAACTCATTATAAAAGAAAACGCAAACATAAAAGCTTGAGTGACGGGAATTAATACTCCAAACCATCTATCATAAAACTATTCAAAAAAGCTACTGATTTTTCAATATCATAATGAAAAATTCTGTCGTTTTCTATCAAAGGGACTTCCTCACGATACGATTTCAAGAACATTTCTATAAAATCGCTCGACTGCAAAGGTCTTCTAAATTCAATTGCTTGAGAGGCATTCAATAACTCAATAGCCAAAATTCGTTCTAAATTATCCATGATACGCAAGGCTTTTGTTGCAGCATTTGCTCCCATACTCACATGATCTTCCTGTCCATTACTAGAAACAATACTATCTATACTTGCCGGGGTTGCCAATTGTTTGTTTTGACTAACAATACTTGCAGCTGTGTATTGCGGTATCATCAAACCAGAATTCAAACCTGGATTATCAACTAAAAATGCAGGAAGATTTCGCAAACCAGAAACCAATTGAAAAGTTCTTCTTTCGGAAATACTTCCTAATTCTGCCAATGCAATAGCAATAAAATCTAAAGCTAATGCTAAAGGTTGACCATGAAAATTACCTCCCGATAAAATCTGATCACTTTCTATAAAAATATTAGGATTATCAGTAACCGAATTGATTTCTGTTTTAAATACTTTTCTCACGTAATCAATTGCATCTTTTGAAGCTCCATGCACTTGTGGTATACAACGAAACGAATATGGGTCTTGCAAATGCGACTTAGATTGTTCAGCAATTTCGCTTCCTTCTAAAAATTCAATAACTCTATTTGCAGTCATAATTTGACCTTTGTGTGGTCGTATATAATGAATAAGCTCATTGAATGGTTCAACTTTACCGTCAAAACCTTCAAGAGAAATTGCCGCAATTAAATCAGCAATATAACAATACTTTACTGCTTTTATTAAAATATATGAACCGTAAGCACTCATAAACTGAGTTCCATTTAATAATGCTAAGCCTTCTTTAGACTGTAAAACAATTGGCTCCCAATTAAACTGTTTTAAAACTTCAATAGAAGAAACTTTCTTGCCTTCAAAATTAACCTCGCCCAAACCAATTAACGGCAATGACAAATGTGCTAATGGAGCCAAATCGCCAGAAGCACCTAAAGAACCTTGCTCGAAAACTACTGGAAGAATATCATGGTTATAAAATTCAATTAATCGCTCAACAGTTTCTAATTGAACGCCCGAATAACCATAACTTAAAGATTGAATTTTAAGCAATAACATCAATTTTACAATAGCCTGAGGAACTTCATTTCCAGTACCACAAGCATGCGATTTTACTAAATTCTCTTGTAATTGGGATAAATTCTCATTCGAAATTTTCACATTACATAAAGAACCAAAACCGGTATTTATACCATAAATTGGACTGTCTTGTAATGTCATTTTTTTATCTAAATATTCTCTACATTTTTGAATATTTATTTTAGCTTCTTCAGATAGAGCAATGCTTTTATTATAGGTAATAATTTGATGTATGGTTTCTAAATTTAAAACTTCGGAGCTGATATAATGAAAATTGTCCATTTATGTATAATTAAGACTTCAAAATTCAATAAACGATTGTTAAAAAACAAGTGATGTTGATAATTAAATTAATTTAAAATGCATTTTCAATAAATTTTAAACTTCAAAATTCAATAATAATAAAAATAATACAACTAATGCATTTATATCTAAAATATTCGCAATAATAATAGAGTATTTTTTAAAATCGATGAAATGAATTACTTTTGGAAATTAAAAATCTGAAAAATGTTTTTTTACACTAAAATTCCAATTTTTATTAATGCAACCAAAAATTTGGTAATCATTTTTAGCACCTCTACAAAATCTACAACCCCTTTCGGGGTATAAATTAATCATATAATCCTATATTTGTTTTCTTCTTTTTATGAAGAAACAAAAATCATGAATTTATGATACATAAAAATACTTTTTAAATAAACAACAATGAAAATTTTAAAATTCGGTGGAACTTCGGTTGCCAATGCGCAAAACATAAAACTCGTACTCGATATAGTAAATACAAAAGCTAAAAATGATAAACTAGTTGTTGTAGTATCTGCATTAAGCAAAGTAACCGATTTACTTCATCAAGCAGCTATAAAAGCAGCTAATAATGACGAAAGTTATAAAGAAATTGTTGCCGAAATAGAGAAAAAACATCTTGAAGCACTTAAAGCCTTAATCCCTGTAAGTGAGCAAAGTAGTCTATTAAGTCACATAAAGCGAATAATAAATCATCTTGAAACACTTTTAGAAGGATGTTTTTTATTGGGCGAATTATCTAACCGAACAACTGACACCATTTTAAGTTTTGGAGAATTGTTATCATCTTATATTATAGCAGAAGCTTTAAAGCAAAACCTAAAAAATAGTAGTTACAAGGACAGTCGTGAATTAATAAAAACCAATGCTAATTTTGGAAAAGCAGCAGTCAATTTTGAAGTCACTAACCAACTTATAGTTAATTATTTTGCCTCAAATGAGTCGCAAGTTGTTGTTATGCCTGGATTTATTGCCTCAACTCTTGATGGTATCAATACAACATTAGGGCGTGGAGGTTCTGATTATACAGCGGCAATTATAGCTGCTGCTTTGAATGCTGTTGATTTAGAAATATGGACTGATGTAAATGGAATGTTTACTGCCAATCCTAAAATTGTAAAACAAGCCCAGCCTATTGCAACTATTTCCTATCAGGAAGCCATGGAATTATCGCATTTTGGCGCTAAAGTATTGTATCCTCCAACGATTCAGCCTGTGTTGAGAAAGAATATTCCGATTCTTATTAAAAACACTTTCGAGCCTGAGGCTGAAGGTACTTATATTTCAAACAAAGTCACTTCCCAAAATAATCCCGTAAAAGGAATAAGCCATATTGATAATATAACTTTAATCACATTAGAAGGTCCAGGAATGATTGGAGTTGCTGGTTCTTCAAAAAGACTTTTTGAAGTATTGTCTCAAGTTAATATTAATGTAATTTTTATTACTCAAGCATCTTCTGAGCATTCAATTTGTATCGGAATTTTAAACTCTGATGCTGAAAATGCTGAACAAGCAATCAATAAAGCCTTTGAAGTTGAAATTGCTCAAAACAAAATTGATGCTTGTATTGTAGAAAAGAACTTATGCATTATAGCCTTAGTTGGCGAAAATATGAAAAACCACCAAGGGCTAAGTGGCAGAATGTTCAGTACTTTAGGAAAAAATAATGTTAATATTAGAGCCATTGCTCAAGGTGCTTCTGAAAGAAATATTTCGGCAGTAATCAATGAAAGAGATGTCAAAAAAGCGCTAAATACGCTACACGAAACTTTCTTTGAAGAAAACACTAAACAGTTGAATTTATTTGTAATGGGGGTTGGAAATGTTGGTGAAAAATTCATTGAGCAAATTCACCAACAAAAAAAATATTTAAAGGAAAATCTAAAAATAAATTTGAGAGTTATTGCTTTATCCAATTCCAGAAAAATGTATTTTGATGAAGAAGGAATTCCTTTAAAAGATTGGAAGTCTTTAGTTGAAAACGGAGAAAAATCTGATTCTGAAACCTTTATTTCTAAGGTGAAAGCCCTGAATTTACGTAACAGTATTTTTGTAGATATTACTGCTAATGAAAACGTTTCTAAAACCTACGATCAATATTTGAAACAAAGTATTGCAGTGGTAACATGTAATAAAATTGCTTGTTCATCAGCTTACGACAATTATAAAAATTTAAAAAATCTATCTCGACAATTTAAAGCACCTTTCTTGTTTGAAACCAATGTTGGCGCTGGATTACCTATTATTGACACCGTAAAACACTTGATTGCTTCAGGTGATAAAGTCAATAAAATTCAAGCCGTTTTATCAGGAAGTTTGAACTTTATTTTTAATAATTTTAGCGATTCATACAGTTTTCATGATGTAGTAAAAGAAGCTGGTGTACAGGGTTTTACAGAGCCAGACCCTAAAATTGATTTAAGTGGTGTAGATGTTGCTAGAAAGATACTTATCTTAATTCGTGAAAGCGGTTACCAAATGGAAATTGAAGATATTAAAAATAATTCTTTTCTTCCTTCCGAATGTATGAGCACAACAAACAATGATGCTTTTTTCAAATCATTAATCACTTATAAATCACACTTTGAAAACCTTTTAGACGAAGCTAAATCCAAAGAAAGCCGATTAAAATTTGTAGCTACATTTGAAAATGGAAAAGCAAGTGTTGGTTTAGAATTTATTCCAAAAGAAAGCCCGTTTTATAACCTTGAAGGTAAAGACAATATCGTTCAATTTTATACAGACCGTTACATTGACCAACCTTTATTGATAAAAGGTGCGGGAGCAGGTGCTGCTGTAACTGCTTCTGGAATTTTTGCAGATGTAATAAGGATTGGAAACATATAAAAAGTTTAAAGTTGTAGGTTTAAAGTTTTATGTGAACCTGAAGCTTGAAGCTTGAAACAAAATAAGTATGAACGAAATAAAAATATTCTGTCCAGCTACAATTGCTAATCTTTCCTGCGGATTTGATGTGCTAGGGCTTTGTTTAGATAACGCTGGCGACGAAATGATTATTCGAAAATCAAACAAAAAAGGAGTTCGGATTACTAAAATTATTGGTGCCAACTTACCTTTAGAAACCGAAAAAAACGTTTCGGGAGTAGCTGCTTTGGCAATGTTAGACGCAATAGAAACCGAATTTGGTTTTGAAATTGAAATTTACAAACACATCAAAGCAGGTAGTGGTATTGGTAGTAGTGCAGCAAGTGCTGCGGGTGCTGTATTTGGAATAAATGAATTATTAGGAAAGCCTTTCACTCGAAAAGAACTTGTGTTATTTGCCATGCAAGGCGAAAAACTAGCTAGCGGAAATGCTCATGCTGATAACGTTGCACCTTGTCTTTTAGGTGGTTTTACCTTGGTAAGAAGTTCAAATCCTTTAGACATTATTAAAATTGAAAGCCCTTCAGAATTATATGCCACAGTCGTTCATCCTCAAATTGAATTAAAAACTTCTGATGCCCGTTCTGTATTAAAACAAACTGTTACATTAAAAAGTGCGATTACCCAATGGGGAAATGTTGGAGGATTGATTGCTGGTTTATACACTAAAGATTACGAACTTATTGGTCGTTCCCTTCATGACGAAATTGTAGAACCTTTGCGAAGTGTATTGATACCAGGATTTGATTTGATTAAGAAAACTGCTTATGAAAACGGAGCCTTAGGCTCTGGAATATCAGGCTCAGGCCCTTCTATATTTGCCCTGAGCAAAGGAAAGGAAACTGCTGATAAAATTGCAAAAGCGATGAGTGCGATTTACGATGAAATGGGATTACCTTACGAGATTCATGTTTCGAAAGTGAATGATCAAGGAATTAAAATAATTTAAGAATTACGATTTACGAATTAAGACTTTAGAAATTCAAAATCCAAAAATCTAATAATCTAAAATGAACTATTACAGCTTAAACAATAAAACACATTACGTATCTTTTCAAGAAGCCGTTATACAAGGTTTAGCGCCAGATAGAGGGCTTTACTTTCCTGCAACATTATCACCGTTGCCTCAAACTTTTTTTGACAACATTGAAAGTCTCAGCAATGAGGCTATCGCTTTTGAAGCCATCAAACAATTTGTTGGAGATGAAATCCCAGAAATGGAATTAAAACAAATTCTAAAAGAAACATTGTGTTTTGATTTTCCGCTTGTAAAAATAGAAGATGATATTTATTCCTTAGAATTATTTCACGGGCCCACAATGGCTTTTAAAGATGTAGGAGCACGTTTTATGTCTCGTTGTTTGGCGTATTTCAATAGAGATAAAGATCAAAAAAACACCGTTCTTGTGGCTACATCTGGAGATACCGGAGGTGCAGTAGCAAGTGGTTTTTTAGGCGTAAAAGGTGTTGATGTAGTGATTCTTTATCCTTCTGGTAAAGTGAGCGATATACAAGAACGTCAGTTGACTACTCTTGGACAAAATATTACTGCTTTAGAAGTCGACGGTTTTTTCGATGATTGTCAAGACATGGTAAAAAAAGCATTTCTCGATACCGATTTACAGCACAAAAATCTTACTTCTGCCAATTCTATCAATATTGCACGTTGGTTGCCACAAATGTTTTATTTTTTCTTTGCTTACAAAGAATTAAAGAAACACAAAAAACCGTTAATCGTTTCTTGTCCAAGTGGTAATTTTGGTAACATTTGCGCAGGAATTATAGCTAAAAAATTAGGCTTGCCCCTAACCCATTTTGTGGCTGCTACCAATGCTAACGATACGGTACCTCAGTTTTTAGAAAAGGGAATTTATGAAGCCAAACCTTCTGTGGCAACGATTTCTAATGCTATGGATGTTGGAAATCCAAGTAATTTTGTGCGAATTCAAGAAATGTATAATAATGATTTAAACGAATTCAGGAAAGATTTTTCATCTTACACTTTTACTGATGAAGAGACAAAAGAAACTATGAAAAGTATCTACAATCATAATGGATACATCGCAGAACCACATGGTGCAGTAGGCTATTTGGGTTTGAAAAAAGAACTCAAAAACTATCCTGATAGTATTGGATTTTTCTTAGAAACTGCACATCCTATTAAATTTTTAGATATTGTAGAACCCATTTTAAATGTTCAATTACCCATTCCAAAACAAATTGAGAGCGTTCTAGGTAAAGAGAAAATAAGTATTAAGATTAAAACGTATGAGGATTTAAAAGATTTTTTAAGTTAACTATTTTTGATGTTCTTCTAGACTCAAAAATGCCTTACCTAAATAATTAATAATATCTGAGGCGATAAATGATTGATAACCTGTTTCTGGTAAAGCGATATCAGAAGTTAATCCGTGTATATAAACTCCTAAAATTGCTGCTTGTAATGGTTCATAGGATTGAGCCAAAAAGCTTGTTATTATTCCCGTAAGTACATCGCCACTTCCTGCAGTTGCCAATGCAGCATTTCCAGTTGTATTTTCATAAATGGTTTCGTTATCAATAATTAGAGTTGGAGCTCCTTTTAGTACTATAATTACATTATGTTTTTTAGAAAAAGCTATTGATTTGGCTATTTTTTCTGTTTCAGAATTCCATTTTCCAATTAGTCGCTCCAATTCTTTTAAATGTGGAGTACATATCGTTTTTGGTTGAAGTAAAGAAAGCCACGAAGGATTAAGACCCAAAATATTCAAAGCATCTGCATCAATTACCATAGGATTTAAATTAACCTTTAAGAAATCACAAAGTGCAATTTGGGTTTTAGATTCTGTTCCTAATCCAGGACCTATACCAATTGCTTGTGGCTCAAAATCAAAATTGATTTTAGTAATAAATTTATTGCTTATATCAGTCAAAACCATGACTTCAGGTATGCTAATCTGCACTATATTGTACCCGCATTCTGGAATAAAAGCTGTCGCCAAACCGCAACCTGATTTAATTGCAGCTTTGCTTGATAAACAAATGGAACCCATTTTACCATAGCTCCCACCTATTAATAACGAATGACCTTGAATACCTTTATGGGTAGTATTAGAAATTGATTTGTAAATTTTAAGTACTAATTGAAAATCAATTTGTATATAATACTTCATTTCATTAATTTGTTAAAATTTACAACACTCTAAGTTTAGAAAGTCAAAATTAAACTGTCGTAATTTCAAGAATTAAAACATACTTTCTTTTATAAAAAAAATTATAGCTTACTACATAAACAAAACTTTCTTATTGGAGTTGTATAAAACCAAATCATAAGGTACTAATTGAGTAGAAACTGCTTCTGAAGGAGCATCAAAAATAATATGGTTGTGTTTTCTAAATAAATAAATCTCTTTTAAACAATTATACAAACTTTGGTGAATAGATGTCGTAAAAGTAGGTAATTGCTTATTTGACACCAATAAATCAACTTGGTAATTTGAACTACTTTTCGATAGATTGTTTCCAATTATTCTAATTGTAAATGTTGTAGGAACTCCATTTTGTTTCCCTTGATATTGTACTACCATATTTTTAAGATTAAAATGTAATTAAATAATAAAAACCAAATTCTATTTAAGATGATTTCTTCATAAAATTATAAAAAAAAGAAACACATTGATTAAAAATCTATAAATTTTAAAAATATTATTTCTTTAACCGCCTTTAATACAAATTATGATTCAATGAATAGAAATTAACAATAAGCTAAATGCTTCTTTAAAACGTTTGCTTATCATTAATTAATCAATAAATTTGCAAAAAAACAAATGAAAAATACTGTTTTAACTGAGGTTCACGAGAGCTTGGGAGCTAAAATGCTTCCGTTTGCTGGATATAACATGCCTATTTTATATGAAGGCGTAAATGCTGAACATGAAACCGTTCGCAATAATGTTGGCGTTTTTGATGTCTCTCATATGGGCGAGTTTTTACTGTCAGGACCAAATGCCTTGGCTTTAATTCAGAAAGTGACATCGAATGATGCAGCTACATTAACCATAGGAAAAGCCCAATATTCATGTTTACCAAATAAAGATGGTGGTATTGTTGATGATTTAATTATCTATAAAATTAAAGAAGAACAATATTTATTAGTTGTAAATGCTTCAAATATCGAAAAGGATTGGGATTGGATTTCTAGTCATAATGATTTGGATGTGGAAATGAAAAACCTTTCAGATGATTATTCTTTATTGGCTATTCAAGGACCAAAAGCTATAGAAGCAATGCAGTCCTTAACTTCAATAGATTTATATACAATACCTTATTATCATTTTGAAGTAGGAGATTTTGCAGGTTTTCCTCATGTAATTATTTCTGCAACAGGTTACACAGGTTCAGGTGGCTTTGAAATTTATTGCAAAAATGACCAAGTTAAAACCATTTGGAATAAAGTTTTTGAAGCGGGTGCTGCTTTTGGGATAAAGCCTATTGGTTTGGCAGCGAGAGATACTTTACGTTTAGAAATGGGCTTTTGCTTGTACGGAAATGATATTAATGACAGCACCTCACCTATTGAAGCCGGTTTGGGATGGATTACCAAATTTAACAAAGAGTTTACCAATTCTGAAGATCTGAAAAAGCAAAAAGAAGCTGGAGTTTCTAGAAAATTAGTAGGATTTGAGATGCAGGATCGCGCTGTGCCTCGACACGATTATGAAATTGTAGATTCCTCTGGAAATACAATTGGTATTGTAACTTCAGGAACAATGTCTCCTTCACTTGGCATTGGTATTGGCTTGGGATATGTAACTAATGAAAATAGTGCAATTGGAAGTACTATTTTTATTCGAATCAGGAAAAATGATGTTCCGGCTAAAGTGGTAAAATTACCTTTTTATAAAAAATAAATTAAACCTAGTTTCAAAACTATACTATTCAATTTTGATATTAAAATTGAATTTTGATATTGGTATTGAAAAAGTTATTTTTGTATTCTTAAAAATGATTTAAGATTGATAATTAATAATTTTTGATTTTAGAAGTAAAAAAACAATAAGAAATGGGAAGAGCGTTTGAGTTCAGAAAAGGGAGAAAAATGAAACGTTGGTCGGCAATGGCTAAAGCATTTACCAGAATTGGTAAAGATATTGTTATGGCTGTTAAAGAAGGTGGTCCAAATCCTGAGGCCAATTCTAGATTGCGAGCAGTTATACAAAATGCGAAAGCGGCTAATATGCCGAAAGACAATGTAGAACGTGCCATTAAAAAAGCCACGGATAAAGACACTGCAAATTATAAAGAAGTTTTGTTTGAAGGATATGCACCACATGGTATCGCATTATTGATTGAAACAGCAACTGATAATAACAATAGAACTGTAGCTAACGTTAGAAGTTATTTTAACAAATGCAATGGAACAATGGGAACACAAGGTTCGGTTGAATTTATGTTTGATCATACTTGTAATTTCAGAATACCAAAAGGCGAAATTGACCCTGAGGAATTAGAATTAGAATTGATAGATTTTGGTGCTGAAGAAGTTTTTGAAGACGAAGATGGTATATTAATTTATGCTCCTTTTGGAAGTTTTGGAACCATTCAAAAAGAATTGGAAAACAGAAAAATTGAAATTCTTTCTTCAGGTTTTGAACGTATTCCTCAAATTACAAAAAAACTTTCTGAAGCTGAAATGGCAGATGTGGAAAAATTAATTGAAAAAATGGAAGAAGATGATGATGTGATGAATGTTTACCATACTATGGAGGAAAATTAATTATTATTACTCTCAAAATGGTGTATCAAATTATATTTAAAAAAATCCGTTTTAAATATTAATTGATTATTTTTGATAGATTTAAGATCGCTAAATATGAAAAAAATATTTTTCCTTTTACTTGTTTTTTCTTTTACAGCTTATGCTCAAATAGCATCAACTGATTCTACAATAACTATTAATGAAGAAAAAATATTTCGTTCTACAGATGTAGATTTGAAGCCTCAACTTAAGGAAGGAATGTATACTTTGTCAATGTTTATTAGTGATAATTTTAAATTTCCTGAGGCCATTAAAAATAAAAAAATAACCATTTTTTCAAGCTTTATAGTAGAACCAGATGGCACGTTAACCAATATTAAAGCATTTCATGTTAATGTAAAAGAGTACCTTCCTACAACAGTTGTAAAAATATCAACTGAAAATGAAAAGATAAATCAATTGGATCAGATAGAATCAATGAAAGCAGAAACGGTTCGTGTTCTTAAATTATTTAAAAAAACTTGGATTCCTGCAACTAAGGAAGGTAAAGTTGTTCGATGTTTATATAACTACCCTATTAATTTTAATATTGAGTAAATAATTATAATTAGTATTTTAGAATTGCACAAAACAAAAAAGAGAGTAGAAAACTCTCTTTTTTGTTTAATATTTATTTGACCTTGAAATATAGTTTAAGTTTTGTTAAGCCAAAAATATTATTTATTTAAAATATGATATTGAATAAGTCCATCAATTGGTCTTCTTAAAACGTTTCCTAATTGCATTCCGTGCTTCGTTAATACAATTTGTAACTCCTCTTTGAGGTAAAATGCAATTGAACCAATGAAATGAATCGGCACTTCTTTATAATTTTCATATTGAGAGATATAGTTTTCGACAAAATCCTCCATAGCAGCAAAAATAATTTTCTTGCAAAATTCATTTTCTTTATGCTCAATTAAAAATTTTGCAAATGTTGCTAAATAAGCGTTAGGATTTGGCTCTTTATATAAATTGTGCTTAATATAATCTGCATCTAAATTATAGGTCTCTTCAAATTTAGTAGCTAAAGCTTTAGGCATTTTATTA
Source organism: Flavobacteriaceae bacterium (assembly GCA_947457255.1). Taxonomy (GTDB): domain Bacteria; phylum Bacteroidota; class Bacteroidia; order Flavobacteriales; family Flavobacteriaceae; genus Flavobacterium. The sequence continues at coordinate 23,263 of CANGUZ010000018.1, read as the reverse complement.
AAATAGTATCCACGCAATAATTGTCTACCAAATTGATTTCCGCTACAATCATCCATGGCAATGTACCCTAATGATTGTACTTTTTGATGTAAAACCGAACCATCAAAATAACTACAATTAGAACCAGTACCAAGAATACAAACAATTGCAGCTTCATCTTTAGGTGTTGTAGCATATACTGCTGCATAAGTATCTTCATGAACCGATACTATAGCTTTTGGAAAATATTCTTGAAAAACTTCTGCAAGAAAATTTTTCATTCTCTCAGTACCACAACCAGCACCATAAAAAAACAAATGTGAAACTTTATTTTTATTATGAGAAATATCAAATTTATCATTAAGACGAATAATAATTTCTTCTTTATCTAAAACTTCAGGATTTAGACCCAAAGTTTGAGCTGTAAACAAAACTTTTCCACTTTCATCAATTGAAATCCAATCTGCTTTTGTGGAACCACTATCTACTAATAATTTCATTTTTTTAGGATTTTGTCCCGATACGAACGGGTTAGAATTTAAGAATTTTCGTAAATGCTAAATTTGTTAATACTATATTTTATTTTCTTGATAATTAATTAACTATTTCATAACAATAAAGGTAAACCTGCAGAAATACTCGTATATAAATATACTTTACAGTTAAAATAAAAAAAATGTAATGAAAAAATTAAGTAAATAAAAATCCCGTTAAGATAATAAAACGGGATTTTTACATTCAATTTATTTTAAATTGGCAATATGAACTGATAAGTCAATTAATTTGCTTGAATATCCGTATTCATTATCATACCAAGATACTAATTTGAAGAAAGTTGAATTTAAACCAATTCCTGCAGTTGCATCAATAATTGAAGTTCTTTTATCAGATATAAAATCTTGGGATACAACAGCATCTTCAGTATATCCTAAAATACCTTTCATTGTAGTTTCAGAAGCTAATTTTAAAGCAGCCATAATTTCTTCATAAGAAGTTTCTTTAGCTACTTTTACAGTTAAATCTACAGTAGAAACATCGGCAGTAGGAACACGGAAAGCCATACCTGTTAATTTTCCGTTCAATTCTGGAATAACTTTTCCAACCGCTTTAGCAGCACCTGTAGATGAAGGAATAATATTTATGCTTGCAGCACGACCACCTCTCCAGTCTTTTCTAGAAGGACCATCGGCAGTCATTTGAGTTGAAGTTGTAGCATGAACTGTTGTCATTAAAGCTTCTACAATTCCAAAATTATCATTAATAACTTTAGCTAAAGGAGCTAAACAGTTTGTTGTACATGAAGCATTAGAAACAACCAAATCAGAAGCTTTTGCAGTTTCGTGGTTTACTCCCATAACAAACATTGGAGCGTCTGCAGATGGAGCTGAAATGATTACTTTTTTAGCACCACCTTTAATGTGCTCGCTTGCAGTTTCAATAGTTGTAAAAATACCAGTACATTCTGCAACTACATCTACATCTACTTCATTCCATTTCAAGTCTGCAGGGTTTCTTTCAGCGGTGATACGGATATTTCTTCCGTTTACAAACAATTTTCCATCTTTTACTTCCACTTCTCCATCAAAACGTCCATGAACTGAATCATATTTTAATAAATAGGCTAAGTGATCTACATCTAATAAATCATTAATTGCAACTACTTCAACATTATCTCTATTGAATGATTCTCTGAAAACAATTCTTCCAATTCTTCCGAAACCGTTTATTCCTAATTTTACTTTTGACATTTTAATTTAATTTTAGTTACTGTTGCTTTAATTTTTTAATTTTCTTATTTAAATTGACATTATATCAGAAACACGTAGTAATTCCCTATCAATTTCTGTATGCCCTTTTATAGCCTGCTCTAATGGGGTTAATGCTATTTTATCATGTATTAAACCTACCATTAGGTTTGATTTCCCTTCTAATAACGATTCAACTGCTTTTACACCCAATCGACTTGCAAGAACTCTATCAAAACAAGAAGGAGCTCCACCACGTTGCATGTGTCCTAAAACAGAAACTCGAACGTCATATTCAGGTAAATTAGCTTCTACATAGTCTTTAAGTTCAAAAACACTTTTACCGATTTTATCACCTTCAGCTATCACCACTATACTAGATGATTTTCCTGCTGCTTTACTTTTTTTAAGTGAATCTAATAATCGCTCTAGCCCCATATCTTCTTCAGGAATTAGAATCTCCTCAGCACCTGCGCCAATACCTGCATTCAAAGCAATATGTCCAGCATCACGCCCCATAACCTCTACAAAAAATAATCTATTATGAGAACTTGCAGTATCACGAATTTTATCAATTACATCTACTACAGTATTGAGTGCAGTATCATAACCTAAAGTATGACTGGTGCCATAAATATCATTATCTATAGTTCCTGGAATTCCCATAACTGGAAAACCATATTCTTTATTAAAAACTTCAGCTCCTGTAAAACTTCCATCTCCACCAATAACTACAAGTGCATCTACACCCGCCTCTTGAAGTTGACCGTGTGCTTTTTTTCGACCTTCAGGAGTCATAAACTCTTTCGAACGCGCTGATTTGAGTATAGTTCCACCTTTATTCACAATATTATGTACTGTTCTTGGCCCCATATCTTTAAAATCGCCTTCAATCATTCCTTGATAGCCTCTATATATTCCTACACATTCTATATTATGATAGGCACATGTTCTTACTACTGATCGAATTGCAGCATTCATGCCTGGAGAGTCACCTCCAGAAGTTAGAACTCCAATTTTTGATATTTTTTTTGACATCATTTTTTAAATTAAAATGTAAAGCTAACAAACATCTATCATATTAGAGATAGTGATTATAATTAATTTTAAAAGCAATATAATTTCAAACGTTTTTGTTAATAAGTTTTTATTAGCTTCATTTATTTTGTCCTACTATTTTGCGTTAAAATGAAAATAAAGTGAAATAATTTATAAATATGCAAAATAATTAATATTGAAAAGAATTATAATAATATTGTTAGTCCTCCTTAGCAGGAATAGCCTCTTTATTTATTTCTGGCATCTCTGAATCTTTCTTATTCTTTTCTTTCATATTAATAAAATCTGGTAAAGGATTAGAGTCTTCAATATCAGTTGGTGTTGCAATCACTTTTTCTATAGTCTGATTTTTAAAAATTTTATATAACAATTCTTTAAAAGTATCAAAATCAACTTCATAAGAAATACCAATTCCTTGTGTATAGCCAATACTTTGTCCTATTAAATTAATATCATTTTCTCTGTTAAAACCACGAAGATTTAGCGTTCCATCTTCATTAACTCTGTATTGAATTTCGATATCGCCAACAATTGCCGATTCATTTATTCCTCCTACAGGAACTCCTAATTTACCATTTATTGAAATTCGCTCGTTAATTTTTGTAGAAACTGTAACTCCAACTCTACCATCAGTTTGCGCTCCAGGGTTCCTATTTGCAGAAACTATATTTACTCCTACTGAAATTTTAGATTCATTGTCTTTAAAAATATTACCAAAAACATCACCAAACTTCTCATACAAATTATTTGTTATTGATGTTTGATCTATTCCATCAACAGCTAAGAAACCACCAGTTGATAATAGAATTAAAGCTTGCTTTTGTCTAAAATCTTTATCATCTAATTTGGTTTGAATTTGAGATCTCAAAATAGGACTTAAATTAGGGAAATTTATATTAAAATCGGGATCAGGATTGCTTAAATTACCTTTCAAACCAATTACTACCTCTAAATCTACTTTCCGGTTAAATGTAGAATTATCTAATAAAACAGATGGATTTGCGGTAGTTTTGTATACAGCATCTAAATTTAAAATTGCTTTCATCGGATCACCTTCCCAAACAACAGTACCTCCTTTTTTAATGTCAAACTTTTTATTGATAAGCCCTCCATATTTAAAATTGTAAGTTCCTTCGTAAGCTTGAAAATCTCCCCACATATTGAATTTTCCTAGTGTGTTTATTTTAAATAATAACGATCCAAAACCCTTGCCCTTCATACCATGTCCTGAATTTCTATCTAAGATAACTTCAACTTCAGCATTTGGATTAATATCGAAATCAAATTCTAATTCTAATCCTTGGTAATTCCTTACTGTTATCTTTTTATCTGTATTTAAATTGTATTTTTCATCAAATGTTTTAAAATGAAAATTACTATTACTACCAATTACTTCCTTGTCACTAATTGGAATTTTCATTGATGTCCCTTTTTCTGATTTTGCATTCACTTTTATAAATAGGGCATTTGTTGGTCCTTTTATAGTTGCATAACCATCTATAAATGCAGTTCCGAAATAAGCTGCATCTTCACTATCTTTAGTGTCTAATGCTAAAAATCTATTTGAATTTATATTTAAATCCAATTTCCAATCTGAAAAATTTTTGTGTTCAATACTTCCGTTTAATTTGCCTTCAGTATTGTATTTCGTATCTTTTAAAGTAGCGTTTCTAATTAAAAATTTAGTTTCTGTCACGTCTACAACTGCATTGTCTTCAATATTGTAATCCGTATTTAGATATGGGATTTTTAGTCCTGCCTTATTAACAAATAGTCTTCCATTTATATCTAAATCATTTATTTCGCCTCGAATGTTCGATTTACCAGAAGCAAAACCTCTTATATTTGAAATAACTTCTCCACCTAAAGGACTTAATATTCCTAAATTAAAACTTTCTAAATTTAAATCTAAATCTAAACTCGTCGTATTATTTACAATCTCTATTTCACCATTAGCTGAAAAGGATTCTACATTTTCGTTTTCTAAAACGGAATTAAGATTGAATTTTTTGAAACTATCATCACCTTCAATATCTAAATTGAGACTTCCTAAGGCAATATTGTTTATGCTAAAATCATCAATCCGTATGGATGATGTAGGTTGATATATAGTATTTAATTGTTTTAGACTTACGCTTCCGTTTAAACTTCCGTCTAGCTTAAACTTTTCGACAGTTGGTAAAATTTTATTTATCTCAACATTCTCAAAATCTAATTTCAAATCTTTATAGGCCAAATCTTTTAATTGACCCATCAATTCTATTTTTTGATTTTCATGAGACATCACAACATCTTCGATTGAAAAATTCTTGAGTGCTTTATCAAAAACTATCTTGTTTTTTATATCTTCATTCTCATTTAAAAACCATAAATAATCTTTAAACTTGAGTTCTGATTTTTTAATTCCTACAACACTCTTTCCTTCTTTATTTATAGTATGGTATAAATTTAAATTGTAATAATCTTGAGATGCATTACCACCTTTAAACTCTGACCGAAGAAACAATGTATCTTTGGTAGTTACATTTATTAAACTAAAATCATTTACTTTATAATATTTTGTTTTTATACTATCAAGTTGGATATACGTATTATATAATGGGTTTTTATTGTCTATTTTTATAGCTAAATTATGAAATGAGTTGGAGTAAGCATCAATTTCTGGCGAATTAAAATTCAGTTTAAACTCATCATTATTTGAATTGATATTTCCTTTAAAAACTGTGTTTTTTCCAATGTTAATTCCGGGGTAAAACACTTCAATAATTTTATTATAAATGGCAAAATCGAATTTCAGGAATTGTCCTTTTATGATTTTGTTTGGATTGTAATTTGCATAAAGACTTCCGAATGAATTCTCGAGCATTTTTTTTAGCTGATTGACTTTGAATTTTCCTACTACTTTTCCCTCTATAATATCAGGCGAATTAATAGTTATGGTTCTCAGCAAATCAGAATCGAAACTAGAATTTATAGTGAAATCATCAAAATAGTAGGTGTCTTTATTGTTTTGATAAGATGTTTCATTGATATTTATATCTCCAACTAAATTATCTAAATCGTTTCCAGAAACATTCATTTTGATGTCTCCTTTAAAAACAGAAATGGTGTCTTTAGTTACTAATTTTAGGTTTTTTAAATTAGCATAATCAATTTTAGTATGAAAATTATATTCAATATCCTTTTTCCCTAAATTGACTAATCCATCAAAATCCATAAACAAATTTGGGTCGTTTATAAAAACTTTACCTTTAAAAATTGGGTCTTTAAAATTTCCGTCTACAATAATTTTAGAATAATTATAGCCTTTGTATTCCATATTAAAAACATCTCCTGAAAAAGTGGTATTTAAATATTTTTGTTTAAACCCTTTTCCATCAACATCTAGGTTTAAAGATACTTTGCCTAAATCTTTTTTATTAAGAAATGAACCTATATTAAATTTTTCTAAGATTATATTTCCAGAATAAGTCGCATTATCAATGTTGTTTATGTTGTTCATTATCAACTTTGACTTAATGTTGCCTAAAGCTGTTGTCATGTAAAAATCGGCATTGATGTAGGTGGTTGTTATTTCGGATTTTCCTTTTAAATTAAATTGTCCAATTTTTTTTAAACTTGAAGGTAATTTTTTTCCTAAAATATTAGGTAATAAGGCAACAAGGTTTTCATAATTTGAAGATACTTTATCAAAACTACCTTTCATGTAAAATAGCTGGCCATTTTTTCCGAAAAGATTTTTGAAATTTACATTTCCAATAATTTGAGATTTTTTCCCATCAATTAAATTTAACTTTCTAGCATAAATATCATTTAGAGTACCCGTTAAGATTGTTTTAAAAGTAAAAAATTGATCTTTGCCTATTTCTTTATAAAAATAATGGATATCATTTGTAGATAAAGAAGCTTGATCAATATCCATAACAAAACGTACTTTATTATTAAAATCATGAAAATCTTCTCTAATATAATTTAGTCGAACGTTTCCTTTTAATAAAGAATGATTGGTAACAACGTCTAAATTATCTAGTAAAATATTTGTTTTAGTATATAAAAATTGAGCCGAAAGGTTTTTAACATATAAACCTCTATGATCTTGAAATGACATTTTCTCAATAACTGTAGAAACATCCGGACCATAAATTTTAAAATTGTTAATGATGGCGTTCAGATTTGTAAAATCGACATCTTTAGGTACTTTCCTATTTTCATCAATAAGAATAAACCTGCTATTTGTTATAAATGCATTATTCGCAGTTAGCAAAAATTTCTTTTTTGATGGCTTCCCTGAATCAAAAGATACAATAAATTTATCGAGATTGGTTTCATGTTCCCCTTTATAGGTCTTCATGTTCAAGGTTAAACCATCTAATCTAATATCTCCAAAATGCAAATCGCCAGAAGTTAGCTTTTTAAAGTCTAATATATTGGTGTTTATTCTTTTAGTAAAAATTAATGTATCTTTATGATGATCAAAAATGAGTATTTTTTTTAACTTAACTCCACCGAAAATGGTAATGCTAATTTGTTCTATATTTATATTTGTTTTATAGCTTTTATTTATTTCAGCTGTGGCATATTGTGCAATCTTAGTTTGAACAAAAGGTAGTGTTAATGCAATACCAATTCCTAACAAAAGTAGAACTAGTAGTAGAAGAGAACGAAATACTATTTTTTTAAATCTTTTAATTCTTGTTGTTTTTTAAATTTATTCCTGAAATTTCAATATTGATAAGGAAAGTAGAAGCCTTTTGATAAAAAATCTTTAATTTTGGCTTCGCTGTAAAAATAAAATTTTATATCGGTTTATCAAATATAAATCAAAAATCGTGCTCTTTTATGCAACAGGAAGATGTTTTTATACTAGCAATTGAAAGTTCTTGTGATGACACCGCTACTGCCGTATTGCAAAACGATAAAGTATTGTCAAATGTTGTAGCCAATCAGCTCATTCACAATCAATACGGAGGTGTTGTCCCGGAGTTAGCATCGCGTGCACATCAACAAAATATTGTACCTGTAATTAATGCTGCTTTAAAGAATGCAAATATTAGCAAAGAGCAACTTTCAGCAATTGCATTTACGCAAGGACCTGGACTTATGGGCTCCTTACTTGTTGGTAGTTCGTTTGCTAAATCATTGGCATTAGCTTTAAATATTCCATTAATTGCTGTCAATCATATGCAAGCTCATGTTTTAGCACATTTTATAGATGAAGCAGGATATGACAAACCTACTTTTCCGTTTATTGCATTAACAATTTCCGGCGGACATACACAAATTATAAAAGTCAATTCTTTTTTCGATATGGAGATTATTGGAGAAACAACGGATGATGCTGTTGGAGAAGCTTTCGATAAAAGTGCTAAAATACTAGGATTACCCTATCCTGGCGGACCTTTAGTAGATAAATATGCTCAATTAGGAAATCCTAAAGCCTTTACTTTTACAAAACCCAAAGTTCCTGATTTAGATTTTAGTTTTTCAGGATTGAAAACGGCGATTTTGTATTTTATTCAAAAGAAGACCATTGAAAACCCAAGTTTTATTGAAGAAAATTTAAATGATATTTGTGCTTCAATTCAACATACCATTATTGAAATTTTAATGGATAAATTACAATTAGCGGTTGCAGTAACTGGAATTAAACAAATTGCAATTGGAGGTGGTGTTTCGGCTAATTCAGGAATTAGGAAAACATTGAAAGAAGCTGAACTAAAATTCGGATGGAAGACCTATATTCCAAAATTTGAATACACAACAGATAATGCTGCAATGATTGGAATTGTAGGTTATCAAAAGTTTTTATTAGGGAAATTTGAAACTTCTGATGTAGTTTCGAAAGCAAGAATATTATTTTAATATGCAATTATTTTATAATCCAGCCATTAACGAGTCCTCTAAATTCTTTTCTTTTGACCGAGAAGAAAGTAAACATATTATTAAAGTATTACGTAAAAAAGATACAGATATATTATTTGTAACTAATGGATTAGGATATTTATTTAAAACTGAAATTACTTTAGCATCTGATACAAAATGTACCGTTAAAATTGTTTCTGTTGAAAAGGCTCCAACTCCAAAATATCATTTGCATTTAGCAGTAGCTCCAACAAAAATGAACGATCGATACGAATGGTTTTTAGAAAAAGCAACTGAAATAGGAATTACTGAAATTACTCCTATTATCTGCGACCATTCTGAAAGAAAAATAATAAAAACTGATCGTTTTGATAAAATTATTCAATCGGCAATGAAGCAATCGAATCAATTGCATTTACCAAAATTGAATGAGCCAATTTTGTTTAAAGACTTTATAAAAATTAAAAATAAAGACCAATTATATATTGCACATTGCGAAGAAACTAACAAAAAATTACTAAAAGAAGTTTTGAAACCAAATGAAAATGCAACTTTTTTAATAGGTCCTGAAGGCGATTTTTCTGAAAAAGAAATACAATTGGCTTTAGAACACAATTATATTCCTGTATCTTTAGGAAACACTAGATTACGAACTGAAACCGCCGCTATTGTTGCATGTCATAGTGTTGCTTTTGTTAATGAATTATAAAAAATGAAAAAAGTTTATTATTTATTACTACTCTCAATTACAACTATCACCTATTCGCAAGAAATTGCTTTGCTAAAATATAATGGTGGTGGCGACTGGTATGCAAATCCAACTTCGTTACCGAACTTAATTAAATTCTGCAATCAAAATATCAATACTAAAATTAAATTAAAACCAGGATTAGTAGAGCCAAGTAGTCCAGACTTATTTTCCTATCCTTTTATACACATGACAGGTCACGGAAACGTTGTTTTTAGCGATTCAGATATTATAAATTTAAGAAATTATATGACCTCGGGTGGTTTTTTACATATTGATGATAATTATGGAATGGATGAATTCATAAGGAAAGAAATAAAAAAAATATTCCCTAATCTTTCGCTTATGGAAATCCCTTCAAATCATCCTGTTTTTCAAAAACCGTATTCTTTTTCTTCAGGGATTCCAAAAATTCATGAACATGAAGGGAATCGTCCACAAGCTTTTGGAATTTTTTTTGAGAATCGATTGGTGTTGCTGTATACTTTTGAGACCGATTTAGGGGATGGATGGGAAGATGCTGAAGTTCATAATGACCCTGCAAATGTTAGGCTAAAAGCATTAAAAATGGGGGCGAATATTATAAATTATATATTTAATAACTAATAAACAATTAATTATGAACTCAAAAATTATTGCTAGTGGTATTTTAAGAGCTTTGATTGTAGTTGTCGCAACTATTTTAGTTTTGTTTTTATTTTATAAAATTCAGTCCGTAATTATTTATCTAGTTGTTTCTTTGGTATTCACATTAATTGGAAATCCTATTTTAGATTTTTTAAAGCGAAGATTAAAATTCAAACACATTTTTGCTACTATAACTACTTTACTGTTTTTTATATTAATTATTACGGGAATAATTATGCTTTTTATTCCACTAATTATTGACCAAGGCGAAAATCTAGCACTTTTAAACATTACCGAAATAGAAAAAAATAGTCTTCAATTACTACACCAAATTACTGTTTTTCTTGAAAGTCATAACATCGATGCTACAAAAATCATAAAAGAGGGAAATGTGATTTCTAAATTTAACTTAGAATTTATTCCAAATTTTTTAAATTCATTGATTGGTATTCTTAGTAGTTTTGGGATGGGAATAGCATCTATTCTATTTATTACTTTCTTTTTTCTTAAAGACAAACAATTAATGGTTGATGGATTGAAACAGTTAATTCCGGATAATCATGAAAGTCAAATTCTAAATTCGTTTGAAAAAATAAACCATTTATTATCTCGATACTTTATTGGCCTTTTACTTCAACTATTTATTGTTTTTATTCTCTATGCTATAGTGTTATTGTTTTTTGGAATTGAAAATGCAATTGTTATTGCTTTTTTATGTGCCATTTTAAATATCATACCCTATATTGGTCCTTTAATTGCATCTGTTTTAGCTGCAATTTTAACAATGATGAGCAGTTTTGGAAGCGATTTTCAGACACAAGTTTTACCATTAACAATTTATATACTGATAGGATTTTGGGTTGTTCAAATTATTGATAATAATGTTTCACAACCTTTAATCTTTTCTAAAAGTGTAAGTTCTCATCCTTTAGAAATATTTCTAGTGATTTTAATTGCAGGTTTTTTATTCGGAATAGTTGGAATGATAATAGCTGTTCCTACATTTACTATTCTTAAAGTAATTGCTAAAGAGTTTTTTCCTGAAAATAAAATAGTGCGATTGTTAACAAAAAATATATAACTGATTTTTTTGGATTAAAGATATTTTAATTTTACGCCTATAAAAAAGCCGTCTCGTTTTTCAAATCGAGACGGCTTTTTCACAACTTCTTAATATGATTATTTAAATACAACTCCAAATTTAGCAGCTTCGGCTTTTGCTTGCGGAATTAAGCTTTTTATTTTAGCAATTCGAGTAGCATCTGAAGGATGAGTACTCATAAATTCTGGTGGTGCACCACCGCCAGAATTAGCTGACATTCTTTCCCAAAACCCGATAGCCGTGTCTGGATTATAACCTGCAATTGCCATTAGTGTTAAACCTATCATATCTGCTTCGGTTTCGTGACTTCTACTAAATGGAAGCATTCCTCCAAATTGAGAACCCAAACCATAAGCCTGCATCCACATTTGTTGCTTTTCTGCGCTCTGACCGCCTGTAGCCACAGCAACCCCAACTGCACCTATTTGTTGTAATTGGGCAGCGCTCATTCGCTGTGCACCATGATTGGCTAATGCATGAGACACTTCATGCCCCATAACTGTGGCTAAACCAGCTTCATCTTTGGTAATAGGAAGAATTCCTGTATACACAACAATTTTACCACCTGGCATACACCAAGCATTAACATCTTTACTTTCTACTAATTTATATTCCCACTTGTAATCGTTTAAATAGCCCGCATGACCATTTGCATTGAGGTATTTTTCGGCAGCGGCTTTTATTTTCATTCCAACGTTCTCTACTCTTTTTGCATCTGGACTAGCTGTTATTACTTTATTTTCATTCAAAAAAGTAGAATATTGTTGAAATGCTGATGGAAATAATTGAGAGTTTGAAACAAAATTAAGGTTCTTTTTTCCAGTAAAAGGATTTTTAGAACAGGAAAAAGTCAATCCAACAATGCCAATTATAATTATATATTTTTTCATATCTATTTATTAAAATTCAAACAAAAATACAACTGTTTCAAAAATTAAAGTTGTAATAAAATATCAAATTCTTTCAAATTTTTAAGATATTATATTCCAATTATATGTATCTCAGTAAAATCTTTATTTACTATTAAACTATTACTAGCGAATGATGCTTTACTAATGGTGATTTGCTCTTTATCAATCAATATTTTCTTAATCTTAAATGGTAAACCATAAAAATTAATTTTAAAATTAGTGTAATTAGTATCAAACTTACCTTCTTTATGATGCTTAATAATTAACTCGTTATCTTTACCTGTTAAATTAAATGTAGCTAAACTAAATCGTCCTTTATTATAATCGTACCCATCTTGAGCGTCTTCGTAGAGTACCGATTTTTCTTTTCCATTTTTAAAATAAACATCTAGGGTAATTTCTTCAAACTCTAATTCTCCTACATATTGCTGAATTGGATATTTTGGAATAATAGCACCTTCCTTAACAAAAATTGGTATTTGATCAAAATCAGTTTGTACCCATAACTCTCTTTTCCCTGCAACTAATTCATTTGTCCAATAATTATACCAATTTCCGGATGGTAAATACATACGTCTACCCATTGCGTTTGGTTCTAATATAGGACATACTAAAATTTGATTTCCAAAAATAAACTCGTCATTTCTATACTGTGTATGATGATCAGCTTGGTCAAAATATACTAAGGGTTTTAACATTGGAACTCCATCATTAATATATTCCCAAAACATAGTGTATAAATAGGGAAGCAATTGATAGCGCAATTCAACAAACTTTCTTGTAATATTTATTACTTCTTCATCAAATGACCAAGGTTCTTGATCACCGTGATCGCCTGAAGAGTGTGTTCTGCAAAAAGGATGAAAAACCCCTAATTGTATCCAACGGGCATACAATTCACCTGTAGGTTGTTCAGCAAAACCTCCAATATCAGAACCTGTAAACCCCATTCCAGAAATTGACATTCTTTGTGCTTGAATATTGGCTATCCATAAATGTTCCCAAGTGGCAACATTATCACCCGTCCATGAGGAAGTATAACGCTGAGCTCCAGAATAAGCAGATCTTGTAATAACAAATGGTCTTTTTGGATGCGCAAATCTTTTTACACCATGATAGGTCGCACGAGCCATTTGTGTACCGTAAATATTATGTGCTTTTCTATGACTACAAGGATTTCCATCATAATCATGACGAACATCCATTGGGAATGTTTTTCCTGGAACATCCATAACAGCTGGTTCATTCATATCATTCCATACCCCTTTAACTCCTATATCTGAAATTAATTCTTTAAATAAATTTGCCCACCATTCTCTAACTTCTGGATTGGTATAATCTGGAAAATTACATTCTCCAGGCCATACTTTCCCTTTCATATAAGGACCGTCAGCTCTTTTACAAAAATAATCTTTTTCTAAAGCTTCTTTATACACCCAATAATCCTTGTCAATTTTTATTCCCGGGTCTATAATAACAATTGTTTTAAAACCGTCTTCTGCTAATTCGGCAACCATTTTCTTTGGGTCTGGAAAATATTCTTTATTCCAAGTAAAACATCGAAAACCTTCCATGTAATCAATATCTAGATAAATGGCATCGCAAGGAATTTTTAATTCTCTAAATTTAGTGGTTACCTCTTTTACTTTACTTTCTGGAAAATAACTCCATTTGCATTGATGATATCCTAACGCCCAAAGTGGTGGTAATTCTGGTTTTCCTGTTAAATGAGTGTACGTCGTAACAACATCTTGCATTTGTGGACCATAAATAAAATAATAATTCATCTCGCCACCTTCTGCCCAAAAACTGGTTACATTCCTTCTTTCGTGGCAAAAATCAAATGTAGATTTAAATGTATTGTCAAAGAAAACACCGTATGAATGATTATTTTGCAAACCAATGTAAAAAGGAACAACTTTGTATAATGGCTCTTGATCTTTATGAAAAGCATATTGATCGGTAGCGAAATTTTCAACTCTTTTCCCTTTCAGATTCATTTGGGATGCTTTATCTCCTAGACCATAAAAACTTTCTCCATCTTTAGATGCTTTGCTCATCTTAACAATGTTTCCACCAAAATGATAACTTTCTTCCCAATGAAAGCCTTTTTCATCTTCTAATATGGCATATCCATTTAAATCTGTAATTACAATTCTTAAATCTTCTTTTTCAATTTTACAAATAACCTTATTTGTTTGAATAGAATAGAATGTTTTTTCTTCAGTAACCTCTAAAAAATTGTAACCATGTGACTGTTTTTTATCTATTGCATATGAAAAATCTTTGCTGAAATACCCTTTTGTAGTATATCTAAAACGGATAAGACTATCACGTAGAACGGTAACTTTTAAAATAACATTATTATCAGTATAAAAATAAACACTATCTCCTTCTTTTTTAAATTCTACTATTTTTGAAGGAAATAAATCTCCTTTGTATTCTAATTCGGTATTTGTAATCATGATTATAATTTAAGTTGAAAAAACCTTTTTTTAAAGGGCTTAGTAAGCATCAAACTTACAAAATTTGTTGGTTTATGTTTTTATATTTGTTGGTTTTTTTACGAAAACGTTATAGAAAACGCAATGTTTTTAATTTAATTTGTTTATATATTGAATAAATCTCTTACTTTATCTCGCATCTTGATAATAAATTTGAAGATTTTAAAGATATAGTAAGAGATTTAAAAAAAGTATTTATATATGCAAATTCAATTTTTTTATGACATTTTAAAAACAGTAACACTAAGTGGTGGTAAAACCAATGCAGCAGAAAAATCACGTCCATTCCAAGGATCAGCTTCAATTTTTATTGCTTTTGTATTGCCAACACCGCTACCTCCATAAATGGTGCTATCGCTATTAAATATTTCAGTGATTTTTCCTTTCTTAGACAATCCAATTCGGTAGTTTTCTCTTATTACTGGTGTAAAATTACATACCACTACAAGATCATCTTTAGGATTATGCCCCTTTCTAATATATGACATAACTGCATTTTGATAATCGGAATAACTTATCCATTCGAAACTTTCAGGACTAAACTGTTTTTCATGAAGTGCTGGGTATGTTTTATATAAAGTATTCAAATCTGTAATTACTTTTCTAATGCCTTCATGGTAATCATATTGTAACAAATGCCAATCTAAACTACCTTCGAAATTCCATTCGTTGCTTTGCCCAAATTCAGCTCCCATAAACAATAATTTTGTTCCTGGATGTGTGAACATATAACCGTAAAGCAATCTTAGATTTGCAAATTTTTGCCATTCATCTCCTGGCATTCTTCCGGCAATAGATTTTTTACCATAAACTACTTCGTCATGGGACAAAGGCAGCATAAAATTTTCAGAAAAAGCATAAGTCATAGAAAATGTTAAATCGTTTTGATGGTATTTTCTGTAAATAGGTTCTTTTTTAAAATACTCTAGTGTGTCGTGCATCCAACCCATCATCCATTTCATTCCAAAACCCAGACCTCCTACAAATGTTGGTCTTGAAACCATAGGAAAAGAAGTGCTTTCTTCAGCAATAGTTTGTACTCCTTCAAAATTTGAATAAACTGCTTCATTAAAATCTTTTAAGAAGCTTATTGTATCTAAGTTTTCTCTTCCACCAAAAATATTTGGCTCCCACTCTCCGTCTTCTCTAGAATAATCTAGATACAACATCGAAGCCACTGCATCTACACGAAGTCCATCTACATGATAATGTTGCAACCAAAATATTGCATTACTAATTAAAAAAGAACGTACCTCATTTCTTCCGTAATTAAATACTAAACTTTTCCAATCAGGGTGATATCCTTTTCTTCTATCTGGATGCTCAAAAAGATTGGAACCATCAAAAAATCCTAAACCATGGGCATCATCAGGGAAATGAGAAGGTACCCAGTCTAAAATTACTCCAATACCAGCTTGATGTAATTTATCAACAAGAAGCATAAAATCTTGTGGTTTACCAAAGCGTGATGTTGGAGCAAAATAGCCTACTAATTGATATCCCCATGACGGGTCATATGGGTATTCCATTATTGGCATAAACTCTACATGGGTAAATCCAGTTTCTTTTACATACTTTACTAAATCCTCAGCTAATTCAACATAAGACAAAAACTTACCTTCGGCATTGCGTTTCCAAGAACCTAAGTGTACTTCATAAACAGAATAAGGTTTATCTAAGCCATTTTTATCTTTTCGGTTATCCATCCAAGATTTGTCTTTCCATTTATAGTCTAAATCCCAAATGACAGATGCTGTATGTGGCGGATGCTCACAATATAATGCAAATGGATCTGCTTTTTCAGTGATAATACCGTTATTATTAGATTGTATTTTATATTTATAAGTCGTTCCTTTTTCTAATCCTGGAATAAATCCTTCCCAAATTCCCGATGAATCCCAACGAACTTGCAATTGATGTTCACCTTGAATCCAATAATTAAAATCTCCAACTACCGAAACAGATCGTGCTGAAGGAGCCCAAACTGCAAAATATACTCCTTTTACTCCATCAACTTCTAGAAGATGTGCACCCAGTTTTTCATATAATCTAAAATGTTTTCCTGCTTTAAATAAATTAATATCGAAATCGGTTAATAGCGAGAAGGATTGTACTCTATTCATGATGCTTTGTTCTTTACTCATTATATTTTTAATTTTCATTTGTGAATACCCATTCATTTTGAAAAGGTATATAATTTGGATAACATTGAAGTTAAAATCATTTAAAATCCATAATACTTGCAATTCCTGTTAGTGGAATTACAGCCCAACGTGGTCTTGAGTTTAGTTCATATCCTAATTCGTAAACTGCTTTTTCTAAAAGACAGTATTTAAGTAGAAAATCTATTTCTTTACGATAGCCAATGTTTAAATTACCTGATTGTGCTACATCAGTATAAGTCTGAATAAAAACTCCTACGAAATATTTAAATAAAATTTCCCCTGCTTGAAAAAGTTCTTTTTGTTCATAAGGATATTTGTCTTTATTATTAAAAATTGTAGCATAAATAGCATAATGAAAGGAACGAAACATTCCTGCTACATCTTTTAATGGAGGCTGTTTTACTTTTCTGTCTCTAATTGTACTTTCTGGTTCCCCTTCAAAATCTAGGATAATAAAATCTTCTCCATTAACTAAAACTTGACCCAAATGATAATCGCCATGAATACGAATGCGTTCTGACTTCATTTTTGTCCAATCGAAATCAAGGAATAATTTTCTGATTTCTTTTTTATTATCTAGAAATTGATTGGCTAATTCTAATGCTAATCCATCTAGTTTGTGAAGATTATTTTCTAAAATATTTAATCTGTTTTGAAACTGATAGGTTAATCTGTTTTTTAACCAAACTGTATAATCACCGTTATAAGTAATTGGAGTAAATGCTGTTTCGTGTACATCGCCTCCTAGTGCAATATGCATTTCTGCAGTTCTAGTAGCTAGGGTTTGTAATCTAGTAAATACGTTTAAACCCGCCCAATCAATAATTTCGTGTGGAACTTCGTTTAATTTTATTCTCTTAAACAATTCAACATCAGGCATTTTGTTAATTTTTATTTTTTTATTTTTTAAATTATCAAAAATCCTATCCGTTTCTGTTAACATATATTGCCAAGCATCTCCTTGATTAGGAACTAATTCCTGCATTAAACCTAAAGTAATATTGCCGTCAGTTAAAACTACACTAATGCTACCAGTATATGCTGGTGAACTCTTAAAATCCATTCGCTCTGTTAAAAAACGACTAATTTCATAATCGGGATTTGTACTGATATAAATTCTTCTAAAAATTTTAAGTACCAAAGTATTATTAAATATTATTGAAGTGTTGCTTTGCTCCACCCCCATAAACTTAGAACTCTTATATTCTTTATCTTCCAGTTTTATTCCTTTATGAAACTTCACTTTCGAATCTGTTTTGTCGCCAGAGGATAAAATTTTATCAAAAAGTAATTTTCTGAAATCCTCTTGATGTAACGCATCTACCAAAAATCCTTCTTGCCCGTTCATTTTTACAGGGGCAATAATGGTATTGGTATCAAGTTCAGATTCTGACATGAAACCTAGCGGCATAAAATAGTTCTGAAAAAATGCTTCTTTAAAATTCACTTCTAATAAAACTCCAAAATAAGTGTTATTTTTAGAAACGATTTTAAATGAATCTACTACTTCAATATATTTTAAAGTACTAGCTTTTCCTCCATACCATCGTTTATTTATGATATAGTTTTCTAAAATATCCGAAGAAAAAACTTTTATAAATTCTTCATCTTCAAAAGCATTTTTCCAATCTGTATTAAATACAAATGGATTTTGAAATTCATCTTCATTAATTTTATTTTCCATCTTTATTTTTGAATTTTAAATAAATGAAATGGTAATTCGGGATTCAACTCAACATAGTTCCATTCTTTATTCCAATCGTAACTATTTCCCGTTATTAAATCAACTATTTGAACCGATTGACTTTTTAAATGTTCTAAAGGAAGTCTAATCATGGCTTGACTTTGGTTATAAGGATTTAAACTAACAACCATTAAAGTTTCATTTTGCTTATCATCATCATATTTATAATAAGCCATTACTTGGTCATTATTAGTATCGCAAAAAATAATATTATTGGTTTGTTGTAATGAAATTTGTTCTTTTCTTATTGTATTTATTCTTGTAATTATTGTTGTTATTTTGTTTTTTTTATCCCAATCCCATTTAAAATATTCATATTTTTCAGAATTTAAATACTCTTCCTTTCCAGGCGCCATTGGTGTACAAACCATTAATTCAAAAACAGGTCCGTATATACCTATATTTGAGCTTAATGTGGCAGCTAGAAAATATTTTTGTAAATGAACCGATTCACTTCCTCCTTGTAGAGAAAAAGGATTGATATCGGGAGTATTTGGCCAAAAATTTGGGCGATAAAACTCTTTTTGATTAGTTGTAGTTAATTCAGTTACATAATCAGTTAACTCTTTTTTTGAATCTCTCCAAGTAAAATAGGTGTATGATTGCGAAAAACCTTGTTTTGCCAATTCATTCATTATTTTTGGTCTTGTAAAGGCTTCCGCTAAAAACAATACATCTGGATGTTTTTTCTTAATTTCACTTATTAACCAACCCCAAAAATAAAATGGTTTTGTATGCGGATTATCAACTCGATAAATTTTAATATCACATTCTTCAATCCAAAACAAAGCTACATCTAACAATTCTTTCCAAAGGTTTTTCCAGTCGCTACTTTCAAAATAAATAGGTTGAATATCTTGGTACTTTTTAGGTGGATTTTCTGCGTATTGTACTGTTCCGTCTGGCCTCCACTTAAACCATTGAGGAAAATCTTTAACATAAGGGTGGTCAGGAGCTGCTTGAAGCGCGTAATCCATTGCAACTTCAATTCCTAAATCTTTTGCTTTTCTCACTAATGATTTAAAATCGTCAATTGTTCCTAATTCTGGATGCGTAGATTTATGGCCCCCATATTGTGAACCAATCCCCCATGGTGAACCAACATCACCAAATTGAGCATTGGTTGCATTATTTTTCCCTTTTCTGTTTACTTCTCCAATAGGATGAATAGGTGGAAAATATAAGGTATCAAAACCCATTGAAGCTACTCGAGGCAAAAGTCTTTCACAATCTTTGAATGTTCCATGCTTATGATCGAATTCAGAGGCAGAACGAGGAAAGAATTCATACCAAGTACTAAATAATGCTTTCTTTCTGTCAACATAAACTTGTAGGTCTAATGATTTATTTTCGAGAAAAAGTATTGGATACTTTTTAAATATATTTTTTAATTCCAAAGAGGTTACTTCTGGAATGGCATGGTCATATTCTGCTTCAGTTTCAAATAAATAAGCCACTCTATTAAGATATTCCATTTCTGAATCAGTAGCCATTTTTTGTACCGCTCTAACATATTCTGCACCTTCTAAAAGCTCTGATTTAACATATTGATTGTCTTGGATTTTCCGTTCTGTTCCGTGTTGCCAGTTTAAAGCATAATCAACCCATCCCTCAACAAAATAGGTATAAATACCTTGCTTTTCAACTTTAAATTCAGCTATCCAAGAATCGTTTACTATAGGGGTCATTCGAACTTCCTGCCAACTTTTATCATCTTCATGTTTGAATTTTACACAACTTTGTAAAACGTCATGACCGTCAGAAAATACGTCAGAGGTAACTATAACTTTTTGACCAACAATTCTTTTTATTGGATATGTACCGCCATCTAATTGCGGTGAAACATTTTCAATAATTATTCGGGTTTGATTCTGCATTTTAAGTAAATTTTATTATTTCTAAATTTAGTAAAAAAAATACAATATCATAACTAGTACTTAAAATTATTAAAAATATAAATTTACACAAATAAATCTAACTAAATTTACAAATTTATAATCAAATTACGCAATTCATAAATTATTTTTTTAAAAATAATGATATAGCTGATAAATTTATATATTTAAAAATAGTTTAATAAGCTATTAAAATATAGGATAATTAATGAGAATTTTATATTCGCCATTAAATCAACTATTTTAGGAATCGAAACTTAATTATAAATTAAAACAAACCCTACAAAGAAAACGATATTAACCGGAAGATGAAGAGTATTTTATAGTAACTAGTTTTTCCTAACTGTCGGGGAAAACATCAATTAAATTAAAGAATGATTGTAAAAAAAATCTCGATTACTTCAGCAATCGAGATTTAAAATTTGTCATTTATTTAATATTATCTCTTCAACGAAAAATGTGATTTAAATATTTTTTTAACATCTGTGTTTGGTTCAAGATATTCTACTGTAAACCAATAATCAGTACCTGGTAAAAGTTGTCCGTTTAATGTTCCGTCCCAACCAGCACCAGAAGATATAATTTGTTTTATTAATTTTCCGTAACGATCATAAATATCAACTTTAGAGTTTTTTAATGCTCCTATTTTCCAAGTATCATTTATACCATCACCGTTGGGTGTGAAAAATTTAGGATAATCTATGTAAATAACTTTCCTAATTTCATTTGTACAACCCTGTTCGTCTGTTACAGTAACCATAAACTCCCCACTTTTCGGTACATTAAACACATTAGAACTTTGAGGAGCACTATTATCTAATTGATATAAAAATGGACCTGTACCTAATCCTGTTACATCAACTGTAATAATTGGGTTTTCAGAAAATGCGTCACTTACTGACACTAGTATATCATCTTCAGTGGCAGGAAGATTTTCTATAACGTTGGCATCTACTTTAGTTGATGGACAACCCGTATTTTTATTAGTTGCAATTACTGAATATTTACCTTTTTCTTTAACTTCAAAAATTCTAGAATTGGCACCAGGTATTGGTGTTGGGCTATCATTAAAAAACCATCTAAAATTATGATTAGTATTGATTAAACCTGAATCTAAAATATAAGATTTAAAAGTAGTTTTTGTAACTTGATCTACACAAATAATACCATTTTCTAAATCGGGTTTTGGCAATGGATTTACCTGTATAGTAACATCTGTTGATATTCCATCACATGAATTCAGAGTTGGAATAATCGTAAATTTTGCTGTTCCCACTTTTGTATCAGCTAAAAGAGGTTCTTTAATAGTCCCATCCAATGAAGTATCACTGTCTTTGCCTCCAGTCACATCTGTTCGAAGCATTGTCCAAACAAATTGAGTTCCAGGAATACTTGGAGACAATAATATGTTAGTTGTTTCTCCACTACAAATTTTTGTTGATTGAGTAGTACCAAAAATCTCGGGAGTTGGATTAACAGTAATTGTAATCGTTTCTTGAGGTCCAGTACAAATATTAGATGTTGGAGTAATAATATAATCTACAGTACCTTGAACAATACCTGTTGTTTTTAAATTTTGAGAAATAGCATTTCCATTAGATGAAAAAGCGCCAGTAACTCCTTTCGGTACTACAGTCCAACTGAATGTTGTACCAGCTACTTTACTATCATATTGAATATCTGTTACTTCTCCTGAACAAAGTAAAGGTTTTAGATTACTTGTTATATTTACTTCAGGAGCAGGATTTACATTTACAGTAACCTCTATTGGTAGTCCAAGACAACCGCCTGAACTAGGAATAACAGTATATACTGCTTTTCCTTCAGTAAATCCTGTAACAGTTAATTTTTGATCAATTATATTTCCAGATGCTGAACTATCACCAATCACATCGGTTGGGATTACCGTCCATGCAAAGGTAGTAACTGTTCCACTTGGAAGACTACTTGATAGAGAAATATTAGGAGCAACATCTGAACAAACTGTATCAACAGGAGGTGTTGCGGTTGCTATTGGTAAAGGTAAAATGGTTTGCTCTCCCGTAAACTTACTTGCACACAAACCAGTTGTTGGAGTAAACTCATACTGTTTTACTACAGCCAAATTAGTTATATTAGTTGTGTCTAAATTTGGTGACCAAGTTCCTGTAATTCCATTATTTGAAATCAAAACTAATGGTGAGATTGTTGTATTATCATTTGCACATCTTTCAGGAAAAGAGTCAAATGTAGGTGTTACTATTGGATCAATAGTTATGCTTTTAGATGCATCAACAGCATCACATCCTCCAACTGCTGGAAGTGTATAGGTAATTATTAATGTCCCTGGAGCTATCCCAGTAATTTCACCATTCAAATCAACAGTTGCAAATGTAGTATTAGAGGAAGTCCATTCACCTGTTTTATCAGCAGCATTTGTAGTAAAAAGAGTAGTTGCATTGTTACAAATATTTGTTACACCTGATAAAATTCCTGGATCAGGAATACCTGTAACCTTTACGTCTCTAAATGCGGTGTCTGAAGTACATGCTCCACTCCCAGCCACTGTATAAACTATTCTAGCTGTTCCCGGTATCCCTGCAACAATAACTCCATTTGAAGGATTAACTGAAGCAACATTTGTATTTTCAGAAGACCATATACCTATTTCAAGAGAATTAGTTGTAAAAGTAGTATTACTTCCAACACATATTTCTTGTGTCCCAGTTAAGGTTCCAGCATTAGGTTCTGCATCAACAGATATTGCACGTGTTTCAATATCATCATTACCAATACAACCTCCTGTTCCTAACATTGTATAAGTCATTATTGCATTTCCTGAAGCAACTCCTGTAATTACTCCTGTTGTAGCATTAATTGTTGCTATTGATGTATCTGATGAACTCCAAACCCCTCCTAAAGAAGTTGAAGTAAATGTACTGG
>CANGUZ010000017.1 GCA_947457255.1 Flavobacteriaceae bacterium | reverse complement strand
GCTTGCAAATCGATTCCGGTTTGGTTGGCGAGACATAAGACTACAAACACGACATCGGCTAATTCTTCTCCTAAGTCTTTGTTTTTATCTGATTCTTTTTCCGATTGTTCTCCGTAACGTCGGGCAATAATGCGGGCTACTTCGCCTACTTCTTCAGTAAGTTGCGCCATATTAGTGAGTTCGTTAAAGTAGCGTACACCGTGGGTTTTAATCCACGTGTCGACTTCTAGTTGGGCGTTTTTTAGGTTCATAATTAAAGTTTTCTAAGTATGATTTTTTCGTTTTGTTTTTCTATAATTTGTTTATAAAAATCTTTTAGACCATTGTAAAATTCAGTTGAAAAGAAAGCTACATTTATCTCTATTGTAATTGCAATTTGAATTCTATTTCCTTCAGATACGCAATTTAAACTAAACAAAACGTCATTACCTTCTGTGTTAATTTTCATTGTTTTAGGTAAAGATTCAACGACATAACCCTCCGGGATATCAAAATTAATATTGTATTTCTCTTGTTTTGGATATCCATAATAAATTGGCATTACTCTTTTTTCCTTAACAAAAGGATTTTTATTTAAAGTAAAAAACAACAACGGATTAATAAACATTTTATATGCAATAATTTCAGCATGATTATTCGTTGAAAACGTAAATGTTTCAGAAGTGGCTTTAGACAAATCGGTGTATTTGTTTTCTACTATATAATCGCTAATTTCTATACCATTTAGCTCATTCTCCAATTTTTCGAGATAATATTCCTCATTAAGTAAGGCATTATTTTCTCTAAACCTAAACGCTTCGTAATCCGTTTTTTGAACACGAAATTTACCCGATATTTTTCCAAAAGTATCAACAGAAACTAATAAATTGTAATTTTTCTTAGAAGATAATGTTGGGACTAAATTTACTTCGCGAGAAGTTCCATCATCTTTTATAAGTCTACCTGTCCAATTTAAGGTATGTAATGGTAAAATATTTAGTGTTGTGAATTTATTGGTCGCATCCAATAAAAATTGTTTTTCATCAATCTTGGCTAATGCAATAACATAATTAAAAACGGTTCTATTAGGAAATACAGGAATTCCATGTTCTATGGTACTAACTAAAACTGGATTAGCATCAATTCCTGCTAACTTCAACATATTGATTAGAATAAAATTTATTTCGGCTACATTCCCAGTATTTTCTATATATGCTTTTTTAACCCCTTTATCTACATAATAACCATATTCATTGTTCCAATTCATTTTTTGCTGTACGAATTTAAAAATAATGGATAGTTTATCAGACTGTTTTAAACCCATTTCCTCATAATCTTTCAGTAACACCCGTAAATCCTGAATAAGAAACTGTTGTTCTTCTAATTCTTTTCCAAAATCCTTGCTTTCATAAATTGTTTTAGCTACTCCTTCCCAAGTTATCGAATAATCCTTCTCTGGTTGTTCGGGGAATCTAGTTTTTTCTAATTCGTAAAGAACTGAAGATTTATAATTATTTATATTATCAACAAAATCCTCTTTTGCAAGTGCAGGAATATCTTCAGCCTGGTGCAGCGTATTAATTTGTTTATAACTCATACGTGTGGTTTGATTATTCTTGTCTTCATAACTTTGATTCCCATTTCCTATTTTGACATCAGACTTTACATCTACATATCCAGTTAAGATTGGCTTGTAAATAAAAAACTCTGGGATTTCTGTCCTATATTCTGAATAATTTACAGGAATGTCATATTGTACTCTGAATATTGGAAACTTTACAATGTTTTCTGATTTTAAAACATATTTAAATTCAATGATAGAGCCCACTTTTACATTTGGCAAAGTTATAGTGGCCTCATTCCAATATTCATTAATATTCTTTTTGAAACTACCCTCGTTGTTGAGTTTTGTTTTAACAACAACATTATTTTCTAAATTATAAGTTACACCATTAGAAAACTTTAACGACTCATCGTTCAAGTTTTCATATCCAACATAATAAGGTATTTCAAAATTAGCCCAACTTAAACCTTCTTTTTTATAGATTTTTATTCTGATTTGATATTCATGAACAGTTGAAAACCCATTATCTACGTTGTAAACAAATTTGGTCTTTGCTTTTTGAAATACAACTGCTGCAACTGCTGACGAATCCTTAGGATGCACTTTTTCTTCAAGTTCAGAAACTGATACTTTTCCTAATTCAAAATTTTGTGCTTCTATTGGAAGTGTAAAAATTAGAATTGCAAAAAATAGTACTAGATGTTTTCTACACATGTGTTATATTTTTTTTAAAACTATTTTCTCATTTTGTTTCTCAATCATTAGTTTATAAAAATCTTTTATAACATCATAATATTCTGAAGATACAATTGCAGTATTTATTGAAGAAATAATTGCCAATTGAATCTTGTTTTCTGAATTCCCTACTGAATATTTAAATGCTCCAATACCATCACCAGTTGTTGCATTTAAATTTTTAGGCAATGATTCAATTGCATACCCTTCTGGAATTTCTATATTTATATACTGTTTTGTTTCAGAAGGATATCCAAAATCAATAGGATATTCTCGCACTTCTTGTTTGAAAGGGTTTTCGGTTACAGTTAAAAATAATAGAGGTGAAATGTATATTTTATCATTTATAATTTCAATATCTTTTGATCCTTTAAATGAATACGATTCTATAATTGGGTTCCCAATTTCTAATTCATTTTCTCTAACATAGTCGCTAATTTCTATACTATTGTTTTCATTTTCTAATTTTTCTAAATAATCATCAATATTCGCTCCGATACTTTTTTGACGGAAATTTAGTGCTAAATGATCGGTATACTGTACTTTTATTGTCCCTTCCACTATGCCTTCGCTGTTTATTGAAAAATTCATTAATAATGACGCTTTTGAGAGCTTTTTTGGCATTAAATCTATTTGTAAAGAAGTTCCGTCTTTTCTTATTAATCTACCAAACCAATTCAAATCTCGTAAAGGAAGAACATTTGGAGTTGAGAATACATCTGTAGCATCTAATAAAATTATTCCGTTTTGAGTTTCTATTGCTGAGATAACATAATTAAAAGCATTTCTGCTTGGAAATAAAGCAACGCCATTAGATCTAGTACTAACCAAAACGGGATTTGCATTTATTCCTGCATAACGAAGCATGGCAGTTAGCATTAAATTGATTTCTGCCACATTACCTATTTTATTTTTATATGCTGTCTTTACTCCTTCATTACAGGAATATCCATAATTTTTATTCCATTTTACATGTGCTTTAACAAATTGAAAAATAGCAACTGACAATTCATCTTGCGTTTTTGAAACTTTAATCAACTCGTTTATTTGTTCATCAAAATAACCTGTTTTATTTAGTTCGGGACCAAAATCCTCATTCTCATAAATCTTTTTTGTAACCGTTTCCCAATCTGTCGAATAAGGCTTATATGGCTGATTGGGATATTTGGTCAAAGCTAACTCGTGAGAAATACTTGACGTATAATTGTCAACATTATTTACGAATG
Source organism: Flavobacteriaceae bacterium (assembly GCA_947457255.1). Classification (GTDB taxonomy): domain Bacteria; phylum Bacteroidota; class Bacteroidia; order Flavobacteriales; family Flavobacteriaceae; genus Flavobacterium. The sequence goes on along the minus strand of CANGUZ010000017.1, from coordinate 40,058 downwards.
CCTCTTCCTTCATTGCAGGTAAATTTTCAGCTATATAAGTTGTTTTTGTTTCAACATAATCAATCTTATCGTTCGAAAAAGTAGTTGACACTGCAGTAAGTCCATATCCACCAGTTCTTTGAGAACTATTTATAACAAAAGATTTAGGATTACTTTCGACTGTTACTTTTGGAAAAACAAAACCTTTTTGACTGGGCTTATAAACATAATATTCTGGAATATAAGTTTTGAATTCTGAGTAATTTACAGGGATACTTGTTTGAAAATTCCAATCTTTCATAGAACCTATTCCTGGTGATACTATTTTATATTCAAATTCTAATACTGAACCTTCTTTAACATTTGGTAATGTTATCTTTTTTTGACCCCAATATTTATTAATTTGTTGGTCAAATTCACCGTCACCTTTTAGTTTGGTTTTAACAATTTTGCCGTCTACTAGATTATAGGTTACTGCATCTGAAAAATAAACAACTTCATTAAAATCATTTGGTATATAATAATCTACTTTTTGATTTGCCCATTCATAGCCTTCTTTTTTATAAATCTTAATTCGATTCTTTACAACTGTTATCATCTGAAAACCTTGAGTTTGACTATATTCAAAATGAACTTCACCTTTACTGAACAATATTGCTGCTACGGCTGCAGGGTCTTTAGGATGCGTTTCCTCTTCTAATTCAGCAATTGTTACTTTTCCAAGTTCAAATTTTTGAGCATTGATTTTGAAAAAAAACAGTAATAATAAAATGAGTATTTTTCTTTTAAGACGCATAAAATTAGATTTTAGTTAGTATTATTTTGGCGCTGTCATTTCGAGAAACTTGATCCATAAATAGTCTAAATTCCTCGTATTCATTATTAGAATACACTCCTTTTTTTACAAAAAAAGTTCTTTTATAAATTAAACTATCATTGGATATTTTAACAATCTCAGTTTTGTATTCACCAAACTTACTATTCAATTCGAAATTTTTAGGTATAAATTCAATTACAAAACCTTTAGGTAATTGGAATGAAATTTCGTCAGAATCATAAGAACCTCTTGCTATTTCGAATGGGGTTTTACGGTTGCGAATTCTTTTTACATTGCCCGTATATTGATCAAATACATTTACAACAAAAATCATAGAATTGTTTGTGATTTTTCCGTAATCTTCTGCTGAAATATCTAGATTTTCTGTAAAACTAATTCTTTGTTTATCGTTAACAAAAGTTGTTTTGTTTAGCTTCAAATTACTAATATTGTCCCAATAGTCTTTATAGTGTGATTCTTTTTCTGTTGGTAACATTTTTTCTAAATTGGCTTTTCGACTGTATTGAGAACCCTCTGAAGTCATTGAGATTTTTCCAGATAAAGTACCGTCTTCTGACAAAGTATAATTTCCTATATTGACCTGAGTATTCTCTTTATCTTGGTAATTTTTTGTTCTCACAATTTCACCACCATTTGGCTTAATTATTAAAACATTTCTATCATCAGTAAAATTAGCTTGATAACCAAATGGATTGTCTTGGCTTGTACACTCTAGCCATATGTAATCATCCTCATTCGGAATACAAAGAATCATGTGATTTCCTTGCATAGAAACAAAATCGGATTCTATATCATACTTTTCTCTTCCACCATATAAAAGCGTGTTGTAAGTAGGTACGTCTACAACATTTAAAAGTGCTTTCGTATAATTTGTCAAAGCTTTACAATCGCCATAACCCAAACGATCTACATCTTTTGCAAACATAGGCTTCCATCCTCCTATTCCTAGTTGAATACTTACATATCTCGATTTCTCTTGTACATAATTGTAAATGATTTTTGCTTTTTTAATTGGATCCGTTTCATTTCCGACTAATGCTTTAATTTTATTTTTTGTTTCATCGGAAAGCTCAGTAGTACCTGTTAAAATTTTATCAGAATACCACTGTCCAAATTCTTTCCAAGTTTTTGCATTACCATCTACTCCTTCTATATTAAAAACTTCTAAACCCATCATTAATCTTGGATAACCTGAATGAATTGGACTATAATCTTCCTCTTTTTGTGCTAAAATTTTAGTAGCTATATAGGACAGATTTGTTGAAGTATCAACTGTTTTTTTAATTTTAAAATCAGAAAAATTAAATTCTTTTTTCTTAAAACCTAGATTAGAGGGAAAACTAACATTTAAAATACTTTTCTCGATACTCACAAAATTTTCATTCAAAGGAATCCATTGCTGAATAAAAGCAGTGTTTGAAGTTTCAACTTCACTTTCATAAACTATTGTAAAAGGATACTGTGTGGGAGTATATTCAAGATAAATATACCTACTGTCAGATAAAATAGTTACTCCGTCTATTGTGCATTGATCTCTAAAATCTTTTCTCTTAGCATTCTTAATTTCATTACCAAAAGCGTCATAGATTATTGCATCAATATTTTTAACTGTTGTTTTCTTATCGTAATGCTCATAGGCATTAATAGCATTTTGGCCAATTGAATTAAAAACTGTAACTATCCTTTTCTCCTTAATATTCATACTCCTTTGTGAGCTAATTGCAATATCAATTTGTTCAAAGCGAACAACAGCATTAGCATGCAGTTTTAAACTATCAGAAATGTTAAAGGAATTGTATTCTATTTTTTGAGCTTGGACAAAAAAAGTAATTAATACTAGTAAAGTTGTAATTTGGATTTTGATATTCATCTAAATATTTGAAATCATAAAAATTAAAAAAAATTAAGTTTAGCACTTTTATAAGTGCTTAAATTCTATTTTTGGTTTTAATTTTTTGTGGTACTCAAAAGTAAATTAATTTTTAGAATAAACAAAAAATCTATTCTTTATTCTTAGTATCAATTACTATGGTTACAGGTCCATCATTTAACAACTGTACTTTCATATCGGCAGCAAATATTCCGGTTTGCACTTTTTTGCCTAGTTGGTTTTCTAAACATTGTATAAAATTTTCATATAAGGGAATGGCAATTTCGGCTTTTGAAGCTTTTAGATAAGACGGGCGATTGCCTTTTTTTGTTGAAGCTTGAAGCGTAAATTGACTGATTACAATTATATCGCCAGCAATGTCCTGAACGGATAGATTCATAACGTCGTTTTCATCACCAAAAATGCGAAGATTGACAATTTTAGACGTTAACCAAATACTATCTTCTTGTGTGTCGGCATCTTCAATCCCTAACAAAACGAGTAGCCCTTTTTGGATTTCGGCTACAATTTTTTCGTTAACTGTTACAGAGGCATGAGAAACTCTTTGGATTACGGTTTTCAAAATAACTTTTTTTATTACTTAACCCTCTCAGGGTTTTGAACCCTAAGAGGGTGTGGTTAAATTACTCCCTCGATTTATCGCTAATTATCCTATCTTCATTATGGATATCAGTTCTATAATGCTCGTCATCGCCTTCAAGAATTTTAAGATAACTATTGTAGCGAGACCATGCAATTGTATCGTTTTCAAGCGCTTTTTTTATGGCACAATGCGGTTCGTCTTTGTGCAAACAATTGTTGAACTTGCATTGGTCTTTCAGCTTGAAAAATTCTGGAAAATAACCGCTAATTTCAGCAGGCTCCATATCTACAACACCAAACCCTTTAATTCCGGGGGTATCGATAATTTTAGCATCAAATGACAAATCGTACATTTCAGCAAAAGTGGTGGTGTGTTGCCCTTGCTTGCTGGCTTCAGAAATGGTTTTTGTTTTTAAATCTAATGTCGGCTCGAGAGCATTCACTAATGTAGATTTTCCTACTCCAGAATGTCCCGAAAACATACTTACTTTGCCCATCATCAGTTCTTTGAGAGTTTCAATTCCTTTTCTTTGAGTTGATGAAACCCGTAAGCATTGATAACCTATTTCTTGATAGACATGTTGCATGTACAATTGCTCGTTTAAAGTAGCGTCATCAAAGGTATCTATTTTGTTAAAAACCAATATGGTTTCAATTCCGTAAGCCTCAGCAGTTACTAAAAACCGATCGATAAAGTTGAAAGTTGTTGGCGGATTATTTATCGTTACTAATAAGAAAACCCTGTCTATATTTGATGCAATAATATGCATTTGATGCGATAGGTTTACTGATTTACGAACGATATAATTTTTTCTGTCGTGAATCTTATTAATGGTACCTGTAACAGTATCAGATGTTTCTTCGAGTTCATAATCTACAATATCGCCAACAGCAATAGGATTGGTACTTTTAATTCCTTTGATTCGGAATTTTCCTTTCATACGACATTCTATAAAATCGCCTTGTTCGGATTTTACGGTGTACCAACTTCCAGTAGATTTATAAACGAGTCCTGTCATTTTTTGATTTACGATTTACGAATTCTGATTTAGGATTTATTGGCAAAGATAATTAGTTTAAACTTGTAAACTATTAATTTGTATTTCTTGATAAATTTGACAAAAAAAAGACTGCTCAAATGAAGGAGCAGTCTTGAAATTTAGTTTTTTATAAACTAGTACTTGTATCCTATTCCTTTTTTGATAGCTTGTGAACCTCCAATTGCATTAGAATTTGCACCAACAGTAGTTTTATCAGATGTTAACAATATAAATGGACATCCAATTGCAGCTGCAGCCATTTTTAATTTTTTCTCTGCCTTTTTATCACCAGTATTTCCTGTTTGAAAATTTACTAGGCCTGTTTTTCCTCTAACTTCTTCCCCTTTTTTAAGGCCCGCAATGTATGATTTGTCTTCTAAAATAACTACTTTTTCCCAATCGCCTTCAGATGAAACTACGATTTTCTCAGTAACTTCTTCCACTCTGCCACTTTTCCCGTAAACAATTTTTTCGATTGCATATTTACCAATTGAATTTTCTGCATCTTCACCGTCGTATTTGTAAACAATAGTGTATTCTTCAACTCGCACTACTTTTCCTTTAACAATTTCGCCACTGTGTTTTGTAATTACATCAACTTGAGCGTTTACTAGGGAACCTGCTATCATCATAGCAAATACTAAAATAATTTTTTTCATATTTTATGTTTTTATTTCCTCAAATATAATATAAAATCATTACGGTTTTATAATTGCAAAAAAAATCTCCACAATTAAAAACTGAGGAGACTCTTTTTTTTATAAAAATACGAATTATGAATTCAATATTTTCTCTTGGTGTTCAATACTTTCTTGGTGAATGTCCTTGAATAATTTGATGATAAATTCTTCTGTCAATCCTTTTTTAGCACCTTCGGCAACCATTTTTTCTTGAATTTCGTTCCAACGGTTGTTTTGTAAAATAGCAACGTTTGCTTCTTTTTTCACTTGACCAATTTCGTCAGCCACTTTCATACGTTTTCCTAAAAGCTCTAGTAAATTAGCATCTAAAACATCAATGTTCGCTCTTAATTTTGTCATTTTGTTGTCAAAATCAGGCGTATCACCGCTTACTTTTCTTACTTTCAAATCTTTAAAAATTTGTTTTAAAGCCGTAGGTGTAACTTGTTGTGCAGCATCACTCCATGCGTTATCTGGGTCGAAATGCGTTTCGATAATCATTCCGTCATAATTTAAATCTAAAGCTTCTTGAGTCACTTCAAGAATCATTTTACGATCACCTGTAATGTGTGATGGGTCAATAATTAAAGGCAAATCAGGGAATTTATTTTGCAATTCGATAGCAATTTGCCATTCTGGAATGTTTCTGTATTTTGTTTTTTCGTAAGTTGAAAAGCCTCTGTGAATTACACCCAATTTTTTTATTCCAGCCATATACAAACGTTCTACTCCACCTAACCATAATGCCATATCTGGGTTTACTGGATTTTTAATCAAAACGATTTTGTCCGTTCCTTTTAAAGTATCAGCAATTTCTTGAACCGCAAACGGATTAGCAGTTGTACGAGCGCCAACCCATAACACATCGATGTCGTTTTCTAAAGCTAATTTACAGTGTGCTGCTGTGGCCACTTCAGTTCCCATTAGTAAACCTGTTTCTGCTTTTGCTTTCTTCAACCACTTTAAACCTATTTCTCCAACGCCTTCAAATCCTCCTGGACGCGTTCTTGGTTTCCAGATTCCTGCTCTAAAAACACTTACATCAGAATCTTTTAATTCATGTGCTATTTTTAATACTTGCTCTTCGGTTTCAGCACTACAAGGTCCTGCAATTACAAAGGGATGAGTTAAATTGAATTCGTTTAACCAATCTCTCATTTCTTTCTTGTTTTCCATCTTTTCTAAATTTTTCTCCATCCCAGCCAAGACAATGCATGGAACTGTTATTAGGATGATTGTTGTTAATTATTTATTCTATTTTTAATTTTCTTAATTATTAATGTAACTCCATTTTAAAAAAAATAAAGTAAACTCATTCAAAATTTTTAATTTTTTATAAACTTTTGCTCTAATTTACTTCCACCAGAATATGCTTGGATAATGTAAACTCCTTTTGGTAAATTTTCAACATCTAATTGATTAGTATTTTGTAATTTAGTTATTAAAACTTTTCCTATAATATCAAGCAAAACAACTTTATCAATTATTAAAAAATTTGGAATTTGTATGTTAATTTGTGATGAAGCTGGATTTGGATAAATGCTAATAGTGTTGTCTTTTTGATTTTTACTAATTTCTAAAGAGGTAATCTCTTTATAAATGAATGCTTCATTATTATTTGATTTTTTTTCATCTACAACCAAAGTCATGATATAGGTATGTGGATCTGTTGTATACCAGTCATAAATTGTATAGTTTGGATTTTGATTTGATTTTACTCTGATAACATTATTAAATGTTCCAAATGGAGTAATAATTGTTCCATAAGCATCATATTTAGATACAGAAGTATCTAAATTACTCTGATTCGAATTTTGTTTTGTATCGTTTATAACTTTATTAAAGGTGTAAGGAAATTCAAAAATAGTTAAAGGATTTATAGCATATACAAAATAAGAATTTCCATCTGTAAAACCTTGTGTCTCGAAAAGGGTTGATGATTGTTTATAATAAACATAATCAGAATTTGAAGAGCCTACATTTGTATATTTTAAACACAGATTTGCTTGCGGAAAGCTACTGCTGTACGGAATTGTAGAAACATCTACCAAATTAATTGTTCTTATTAAAGATGTCTCGGAAATGCTAGAGAAATCCCAAGTTTGATTCGATTCAGAGCCTCCCGGCGTTAAGTTTGTTGGATTTTTAACCCTGTAATGCTCTGTACTATAGTTCTTTGGAAAATTTACAGCATTTAATACTGGTTGTGCGTAAAAATTAATATTCAAACATAATATGCTAATAGTAAGGATGAAATTTATTTTCATAATTTTAAATTTTTATTAATTACTTTAAATTGTCATTGCTTTTATTGCAATGGACTACTTCTTCATTCCGTTTAATATTTCTTTTATTTTATTTACACTTTGCATTTCGTTATAAATAGCATCAAAATCGTCGTTTATCAATAAGTCTTTAAACTTTGATAAATTAGAGATATACTCTTCTAAAGTTTTTACGACGTGCTTTTTGTTTTGTTTGAAAATGGGTGTCCACATGGCTGGGGAACTTTTAGCCAAACGAACGGTGCTTTCAAATCCAGAACCTGCCATATCAAAAATATCCTGTTCGTCTTTTTCTTTATTAATAACTGTTTTCCCTAGCATAAAAGCACTTATGTGCGATAAATGAGACACGTAAGCAATATGTTTGTCATGTGATTTCGGGTCCATGTATCTGATTCTCATTCCCATGCTTTTAAACAACTCGACTGCCTTTTCCTGCAATTTAAAAGTCGTTTTTTCGACTTCGCAAATGATATTTGTTTTGCCTTGAAACAAGTTTCTTATCGCTGCTGAAGGACCTGAAAATTCTGTTCCTGCAATTGGATGGGTAGCAATAAAATTTCTTCTTCTCGGATGATTGGCAATTGCCTCACAAATAGGTGTTTTGGTCGAACCTACTTCAAAAACTATGGTATTTTCTCCAATAACATCCAACACTTTTGGCAAAACGATTAACGTTACATCAACTGGTACAGAAACAATTACAAAATCGGCAGTTCCTAAATCATCAAATGTGGCTGCTTTATCAATAACGCCTAAAGCGATTGCTTCCGCCAAATGATTTTCGTTAGTGTCTATTCCATATATAGTCGCATCAGGATGCAATGATTTGATGTCCAATACCATCGAACCTCCTATTAATCCTATTCCTATTACGTGTATTTTCATCTTCTAATTTTTATACCTACAAGGTTTTAAAACCTTGCAGGAAAATCTGCCATCTAAAACCTATCTATTGCTTCTTGTACTTTTTCTTCTTTGACACAAAGTGCAAATCGAATGTATCCTTCTCCATTAGATCCAAAAATAGTTCCTGGAGTAATAAATATTGATTTTTCGTATAATATGGTATCTATAAACTTTTCCGCAGATGTAATTCCTTCTGGTAATTTTGCCCAAACAAACAAACCTACACCTTCTTTATAGACTTTACAACCTAATTTTTCTGCCAATTGCTCGGTAAGAATTCTTCTTTTTTTATAAATCACATTCATTGATTCAAACCAAGATTTATCACTTCTTAAAGCTGCAATAGCGCCTTTTTGAATACCGTAAAACATACCACTGTCCATATTGCTTTTTACTTTCAAAACGGCATCAATGCAAGCTGCATTTCCTAAAACCATTCCTACTCGCCAACCTGCCATATTGAACGTTTTTGATAACGAATTTAGTTCCAATGCTACCTCTTTGGCCCCATCTACTTGCAGTAAACTCATAGGATTGTCATTTAAAACAAAACTGTATGGATTGTCATTAACAAGTAGTATATCATGTTTTTTGGCAAAAGCCACCAGTTTTTCAAACAATTGTAAACTTCCTCTTGCTCCTATTGGCATGTGCGGATAGCCTACCCACATGATTTTCACTTTCGACAAATCTAATTTTTCTAAAGCTTCAAAATCAGGTTCCCAATTATTACTTTCTCTTAAATCATAATACACTGGAACAGCTCCAACTAAATTGGTTACCGATGTATACGTTGGATAGCCCGGATTTGGAATCAAAACATGATCGCCTTCATTTAAAAAAGCCAACGAAATATGCATAATTCCTTCTTTAGACCCCATTAAGGGCAAAATTTCGGTTACAGTATTAAGTGCAACTCCGTAATTATTTAGATAAAAATCGGCCATTGCTTGACGCAATTCTGGCAAGCCCTGATAACTTTGATATTGATGCGCATTTTCATCTTTCATGGCATTAACAACGGCGTCAATAACCTCTTGTGAAGGTTTTAAATCTGGGCTTCCAATTCCCATATTGATAATTGGTTTTCCTTCTGAAGCCAATTGTCGTACTTCTCTCAGTTTTGAGGAGAAATAGTATTCTTCAATGATATCTAATCGTTTCGCAGTTGTAATCATGGCTTAGTATTTTTATATTCTCCCAAAACTTTAAAGTATTCTGCCATAATGGTCAATAATGCTTTTGCTTTTGCATAATCTTCGTATTTTTCAAACGTCACATCTACAAAAAAAGAATATTTCCAAGGCGTTTCAATCTTAGGTAAGGATTGAATTTTTGTTAAATTTAATTTGCAATCGCTCATCACATTCAATACGGCAGCAAGACTTCCGCGTTTGTGATCCAATTCGAATTTTATGGAAGCTCTGTTAATTTCATTTTCATTGGCAAACGAATCCTCTTTATTTATAATAACAAAACGTGTCATGTTATTATTAATAGTTTGAATTTCTGGTGCCAATATTTCTAAATCATACATTTCTGAGGCGGTTTTACTGGCAATGGCAGCAATTCCTTTGAGTTGATTTTCGTGAATTCTTCTAGCGGTTTCGGCAGTATCTTTGTCTTCAACTAATTTTATGTTTGGATGTTTTTTTAAGAACTCCATACATTGCAGCAATGCCATAGGGTGCGAATGTACTTCTAGAATATCCTCTATTTTTTGACCTTTTAGCGCCATTAAATTTTGATGAATATCTAAATAATGTTCGCCAATAATATGCAAGTTATTTTTATCGATTAAAGCATAATTTGGAATAATTGGTCCAGCAATTGAATTTTCAATCGCCATAACCGCCTGATCTGATTTTCCAGCCATCAAACTATCTACTAATTCCTCAAAAGACAAACATTCATCTACTTCTACATTCTGATAGAAATAATCTTGAGCCACTTGATGGTGGAAGGATCCTTTTATACCTTGTATTGCTATCCTCACCCCAACCCTCTCTAAAGGAGAAGGAGAAGTTTGGTAAAAAGATTGCTTATTTGTTGTTCTCATTTCTACTCAAAAAAAAATCCTGATTTTCATCAGGATTGTATATTAGTTTTATTTGTTTCTTATTTTCAAATAACCATAGCACAATCCTTTACTTCCTAAAAAAGAAGTAATATGTGTTGCTAAAATAAAAACGGTTATTCAACATTATCGTATTTTTTAAATAAATGCTTTGCAAATGTATACTTTATTTTAAGTGTTTCAAAAAAAATATTTAATTTTATCTAACAAAAAAAGAATTCTTTGTGAAACGCGTTTTTTTTTGTAAAAAAGACAAGAAAACTAATTAATTTTCTATTGAATTTGAATTATATCTTTACAAAACAAAACATCATCTGTAGCTACTTTTGCTTGAAATATGATTTAAAGTGAATTTTATTTGTTTTATTCGTCAATAATAGCAATGTTTTTAAAGGAAAATTAAGACAATATATTTTTAATTCTATACCGTTAAAGAAGTTTTTTCTGTTTACTTTTGCTTTAAATAAAAATTAAATGTCAATAGAAGTTAATGCTATTTCAAAAAGTTATGGGGCTCAAAAGGCTTTAGACAATATCTCATTTTCTATAAAAAAAGGAGAAATTGTAGGTTTTCTTGGTCCGAATGGAGCTGGAAAATCAACATTAATGAAAATATTAACTACTTATATTGCTGCTGATGAAGGTTCGGCTTCTGTAAATGGAAACGATGTTAATGCGCAACAAAAAGCGGTGCAGCAATCTATAGGATATTTACCGGAACACAATCCTTTGTATTTGGATTTATATGTTAGAGAATATTTGGCTTTTAATGCCGATGTCTATAAAGTGGCGAAATCGAGAATAGAGGAAGTGATTGTTTTAACCGGTTTGTCATCCGAAAGTCATAAAAAAATTGGTCAACTTTCTAAAGGATATCGTCAAAGAGTAGGATTAGCTAATGCGCTTTTACACAATCCAGAAGTATTAATTTTAGACGAACCCACAACCGGTTTAGATCCAAACCAGTTGGTAGAAATTAGAAATGTTATAAAAAGTGTCGGCAAAGACAAAACTATTTTTCTGTCAACACATATTATGCAAGAAGTAGAGGCAATTTGTGACAGAGTAATCATTATTGATAAAGGAAAAATTGTTGCTGACAAAAAACTTGATGTTTTAATTTCTGCTAACAAGGAGCAAATTATTGAAGTTGAATTTGATTATAAAATTGAAGAAGAAGCTATTGCTAAGATCCCGCATTTAAAGTCCTATAAAAATACTCATGATATGACTTGGGAACTGACTTTTATTTCAGATAAAGACATGAGGCCTTCCGTTTTTGATTTTGCTCATGAAAATGGTTTGAAAACGTTACAACTGAACCAGAAAAACAAAAACTTAGAAACGGTATTTAGAGAGATTACTCAAAACTAGATTTTTATTTTAGTCAAAACTTCTATTTAAAAATTAATTTCCCCTTGTAATGTTGTTTCACTTTAATGTTTGTATCCAGAGGTCTTGAGTAACAATATACATTACCAATATTATAAATATCGCCCGATATCGATACCATTGGATGAACAAACATATCATTTGAACCTCGGTGGAAAAAGCTAATTGCATTACACATTAAATTTTCTCCATTAAAAATCCCATCATTCTCGTAAAAATTTATACTGGCTTGTTTTGCTTTTCCCGAAATATAATATCTTGAAACTTCATTACTTTCTACTAATACGTTTTCACAATCTAATCGTAAAACAAAATCCCCAGTTCCAACTCCTTTATACCCATCTATTGTATTCATTGAAATTAATCGTAAATTTTTATACTTTAAGATGCCATTTGAGGTAATTTCTTTTTCAGTTTTGCAATAAATATCGGTAAGATTTGGAGCTGTAATGTGCACTACAGTTTCTCCATAATCACGAACCCAGTTACAAGTAGTATTGTCTTCTAGCGTTAATGTATTGCCTTCGTTTATTACTTCAATATCATTTATTAAATTCTCACCAGTCTTGACCTCAACTTTGTAATTATCGCCTTGGGTAATAACTAAAGAAATTCCTTTATGAACAATTATCTTAGTAAAAGTTAACTCTTCATATACTTTAGTGGTTAACTTTCCACTCGATTTTACGCAATCAAATGGTTTTTCACAACTTGTAAAAAAAAGAACAAACAAAATGGAAACTACTATTCTCATAATTAATTATAACCTAACACCTATTACAAACTCCATCGCCTCTGCTAAAAAACCATGTGTTACAAGAGAAACTCCTGTAAATACCTTTTTTGAAAAGTAATATTTCATACCCACTCTATCATAAATAGGAGCGCCATCCTTAAATGGCCTGTAAACATAGTATCCTATTTGAGCTTCAATAGCTATTTTATTGATGAATAATTCATGACCTACAAAAATACCAACTCTTTTATAGTCGGTATCAATATCAACTGGTTTCTCTGGAAAAGAAATAGATCTAAATCGTATATACTCCTTAATAGAAGTAGTTAAAAAAAGTTCCGTTCCAAACTGAATGGCACTTTTTCTGTTGATTCTTTTATCAGCATAAAACCCGATGTGGTAAAATGGTTTTTGACCGCTTCCAACTACTGGACTTTCATTAAAACCAGTACGAAATAAAACATTGTATTTTAGAGATTCTGTAAATTTTGATTTTACAAAAACAGAATCTTTTTGTATAATTTTAACCTCATCAAAAACATAATTCACACCCACATTTAAACAATAGGTATTTATGCCACTATTTGGAGATTTTATTCTGCCATTAGAAAAATGAGTGAAGAGAAATCCTGCTTGAAATCCGAAGTTATCAATTACCTTTTCCTTTTTATAGTTCAAACCAAAATTTATGTTTCCCATTACTCTTGATCCAAATGCCTTATTTTTGCTATTCGTTTCTTTATCGTATGGATTAGAGGTAATTCCAATTCCTTGAGCTATTTTAAAACTAAGCTTTCTTTTTAAAAAGTAGAAGTTATAAAAAGCACCAACTGCAAAATTCTGTCCAAGTAATTCATTTTTGTAATCTTGATGTAAAAAATATGCTCCATAATCAGGAAAATTATAAAGAGAATGCCATTCTTCTTTACCAAATGTTTTTTTAGAAAGACTTAACATCAAACCATCAGGGTGACCCGAAATTAAATGGTGTAAATCTGGAGAATGCGCCATTACATTACCTCTAAAGTAATTTAAATCAATCGCGAATGAATCCTCAATTTCTTGAGCAAAGGTTAAATTTGTAAATAGAATTATAGGTAATAGAATAAATAATTTCATTAATAAAATTAAAGTTCGAAAGGATTTTATTATTACATTTATGGGTTAAATTTACAAATATGAAGACAATTACTCTATTTTTTATTAGTTTACTTTTTTTTGTTCCCAATAGCTTTTCACAAACTCTAAAACTTCCTTATGTTTTTGAAAACAATTCTGAATATTTAGATTCTGAGATTTATATAGCATTAGTAGGAAAGTATGATGCATTGGGAGACGTATGGATGAATATGAGCACCAGTAATCTTATAAAAATGAATGCTGCCGACAACACCGTTTCAGGGCCATCTTGGAGCTCACCAGCAGAATGGAAATACCCTAATATTTTTATGAAACTAAGTGATATTCCTAATAAAACTATCCAAATACCTAAAGAATTATTTGCCAGTAGAATTTTTATATCCTTCAAATCACCAATGTATTTGCATTTTCTTGATTCAGGAGGATATGCTGGAGCCAATTTAAATTCCTCTAGCGATCCTAATGACGGAATTCGTTGGGAATTAATTGAACTTACATGGGGTGGTTCTGGGCTTTTTACCAACACCAGTAGAGTTGATGCTTACCAATACCCTATGGGAATTGAGGTAAATGGATTTACAGGGTCAGTAAACTCAAGTTTAAACTATGAACAAAACTATGCAAATGCTATAGCTGGTGAAGGCATTCCAAAATACAGTAAAGTTGGAGAATTGTTATCACATAATGAAATTATGGCTTTGTGGGACACCTCAGTTTCTAATGAATATTTAGTTTGCAAAACTATAAAAACCAATTCATTAGATGGAAAGCCAATAATAGAGCAGCCTACAAAGTTGCCTGATTTTTCAAAAACGGCGTTAGATTCTTACATTAATGACATTTGGAATACCTATTCCTCAAAAGATTTGACAATAAATATTGGCGAAAATGGAGTCTGGGTTGGTAGAGTAACTGGTAATGTATTCAACTTTACTGATTCAAGAGATGGATCAGTTGCAACAATTTATTCAAAACCAACGACTGCAAATGCAATTGATGGGTCTGGGCCAATGGCTTATACCCCTGTTAATGCGAGCAGCAATGTTGTTAAATATAATGAGGATTTGATGATTCAAGCTCAAATCTCTGCTGCAATAAATCGACATGCCATTAACACTAACATAACTGGCTCAACCATACAATATACGCATGACTCCTCTTTATTTTTTAAAATAAAACCTTATAATGAATATGTTGCTTTTTTTCATAAAGATAATATAAGTTACGACTCTAAAACTTATGCTTTCGCCTATGACGACGTAGGAGATCATTCATCAACGATTCAATGTACTTATCCAACTAATGTAAAAGTAATCATTGGAGGATTAGTTGGTAAAAATGCTTCATTATCTAAAATTTCGATTACGCCACAAATTACAAGTTTGAATCTAAATTCAACTCAAAAATTTTCAGCTCAAGGATATGATGCTGATGACAATACATTTCCAACCAATATTATTTGGAGCGTTACTAGCGGAAATGGTACAATAGCTCCGAATGGATTATTTACTCCAACATTTTCTGGTCCTGTAACTATTAAAGCAACCGACGGGTTAGTTAGTACTACATTATCATTTATGGTTGAAGACACAACTCCCATTAATACTGATCCTTGTAATTCAGCTGCTGCTAATGGGCAATATAGTTATACAGTAACCAACACATCCAATCCAACTATTACATTTAAACCCACCATTTCAACAACTGGAAACAAAGTTTGTATCCTTTATTACAGTAAAAATGCAACTGGACCATTTATCGGATATAATGTAACCCCAAATGTACCTTACCAAATTAGTGCAACACTTGGCGAAAAAATTTATTTTTATTATACTTATTCTTTAGCATCAGGTGGAGAAAACACTACTGTAAACAAATTACATACTTTAACAATTGGAGGTTGTAATTCATTAAACATTTCAAATAATACTTTGGCAGATAAAATAGTGGTTTATCCAAATCCTACAAATGGTCAAAATCTTAAAATTTTAGGTGAAATTGAAAACGCTGAAATCTTAATATACTCTTTAATTGGTGGATTAGTTAAGAGTAAAGTTATTAAAGACCAAAATGAACTAGTAATAAATACTACTGATTTGTCTAAAGGTTTATACCTATTGAAAGTAATACAGAAAAATTCACGTCAAGTTAAAACATTTAAAATACATGTGAATTAATCTCATTTTTTAGATTTAAAAACAAAGACACAATCAAATAAAACGGTGTCTTTGTTTCTAAAAAACTTTACTAGCTATTTTTCTAATATTTTCTGATTTCCCCATTGAGTAATAATGTAAAACTGGAACTCCTGCGGCTTTTAATTCCAGTGATTGCTGAATAGCCCACTCAATTCCTACCTCTTTTATAGCTGCATTATTTTTACATTGATCGACCGCATTTATTAAGTCTTCGGGTAAATCGATTCGGAAAATTTGTGGCAACACCTGTAAATGTCGGTGTACAGCAATTGGTTTTATACCGGGAATAATTGGAACTGTTATTCCTATTTCTCTTGCTTTTTTTACAAAGTCAAAAAATTTAGTATTATCAAAAAACATTTGTGTAACCACATAATCTGCTCCAGCATCTACTTTTTCCTTCAATCTTTTTAAGTCAGAAATTAACGATGGTGACTCTAAATGCTTTTCAGGATAACCGGCAACACCAATACAAAAATCAGCTTTGTTATCTACATCCAATACTTCATGAAGGTATTTCCCTTGATTAAGTTGGTAAATTTGAGTTACTAAATCTGTAGCATAATTATTTCCGCCTTCTTTAGGCACAAAAGATTGTTCATCTTTCATAGCGTCTCCTCGAAGCGCCATAACATTATCTATTCCTAAATAATGACAATCTACTAATAAATATTCTGTTTCTTCTTTTGTAAATCCACCGCAAAGTACATGAGGAACAGTATCTACATTATACTTATGTTTTATAGAAGCGCAAATACCAAGAGTACCAGGACGCATTCTAGTTAACTTTTTTTCTAATAAACCATTGCCTTTATTGACATATATATATTCTTCACGAGAAGTGGTTACGTCTATAAAAGGAGGTTTGAACTCCATTAAAGGATCGATATTATCGTATAATTCTTGAATGCTTTTCCCTTTTTGTGGCGGTATAATTTCGAAAGAGAATAAGGTTTCTCCTTTTGCATTTTCTATATGTTGTGTTACTTTCATATTAATAGTTATAAGTTATAAGTTATAAGTTATAAGGCTAAAAAAACTTATAACGTACAACCTGCAACAATTTTTAATCTGCTATATTAGGATTCAACCATTTAATAGCCATATCAGTTGAAATATTTCTTCGTTTGGCATAATCAATTACTTGATCCTCTTTTATTTTTCCAAGTCCGAAATACTTACTTTCTGGGTTTCCAAAATAGTATCCAGACACAGATGATGCTGGCCACATCGCCATACTTTCGGTCAAAGTTACACCAATTTCTTTTTCCACATTTAACAATTTCCAAATGGTTGGTTTTTCAAGATGGTCAGGACAAGCTGGATATCCTGGTGCTGGTCGAATTCCTTTGTATTCTTCATCAATCAATGCTTCGGCACTTAATGCTTCCTCTTTAGAATAACCCCAAATTTCTTTACGTATTTTTTCGTGTAAATATTCAGCAAAGGCTTCAGCAAAACGATCCGCTAAAGCTTTTACCATTATGGAGTTATAATCATCTAAATCCTTTTCGAATTCAGCAGCCCATTCGTCAACACCAAAACCAGTGGTCACACAAAATGCTCCCATATAATCAATTACTCCATTATCTTTTGGAGCAATAAAATCGGCTAAGGCAATATTTGGAGCTCCTTTTGTTTTTTGGGATTGTTGACGCAAGGTCAAGAATGTCTGCAATGGCTTTCCGTTTTCATCTGTCAATTCAATATCGTCATCATTGATTTGATTTGCTGGAAAGATTCCATAAATTCCTTTAGCTTGCAATTTCTTTTCTTTCAAAATCACTTTCATCATTTCCTGAGCATCCGCAAAAACAGAAGTTGCTTGTTCACCCACAACCTCATCGGTTAGAATCGCTGGATATTTTCCGAATAATTCCCATGTTCTAAAAAATGGTGTCCAATCGATATAAGGAACCAAAACATCTAAGTCTACTGCTATAACTTGCTCTCCAATTCTATTTGGTTTAACAGGAGTAAAATTTGCCCAATCTAATTGCAATTTATTTTTTCGTGCTTGTTCTATAGTCAAGAAATTCTTATCTCTAGAACGGTTCAGAAACGACTCTCTAAACAAATCATAATCTGCACGAATATCTTGAGTATATTTTTCTCTATTGTCGTCTAATAAATTTCCTGCAACAGTAACAGCTCTAGAAGCATCGTTAACGTGTATAACCGTTTCCCTATATTGTGGAGCTATTTTTACTGCTGTATGTGCACGTGAAGTTGTTGCTCCTCCAATCATTACTGGAACTTTCATTCCTCGTTTATCTAATTCTTTAGCGAGGTATACCATTTCGTCGAGAGACGGAGTAATCAAACCGCTTAAACCTATAATATCGACGTTGTGTTCGATTGCTGCAGCAATAATTTTTTCAGGGGGAACCATCACACCAAGGTCAATAATTTCGTAATTATTACATGCTAAAACTACTGACACTATGTTTTTACCAATATCGTGTACATCACCTTTTACAGTAGCCATTAATATTTTTCCATTGCCTTGCTTGTCGCCAACTTGTTTAGACGCTTCAATAAACGGTAACAAATAGGCAACTGCTTTTTTCATCACTCGAGCTGATTTTACTACTTGAGGCAAAAACATTTTTCCCGAACCAAACAAATCTCCTACCACATTCATACCCGCCATTAGATTGATTTCGATTACTTCAATCGGCTTTGAAGCACCCAATCTAGCCTCTTCGACATCTATTTCTATAAAGGCATCAACTCCTTTTACCAAGGAATGTGTGATTCGCTCTTGAACAGTTCCTGAACGCCATTCTTGAACTGCTTTATCATTACTTTTTACATCGCCTTTTACATTTTCGGCAAAGTCTAATAACCGCTCAGTAGCATCATCGCGGCGATCTAGAATTACATCTTCAACGTGTTCTAATAAATCTTTTGGAATTTCATCATAAATCGACAACATCTCTGGGTTTACAATTCCCATTGTCATTCCGTTTTTAATGGCATGGTACAAGAAAACCGAATGCATCGCTTCACGAACTGTGTCATTTCCTCTAAACGAAAACGAAACGTTACTCACTCCTCCACTGATGTGTGCATGAGGCAAATTTTCTCGAACCCATTTGGTTCCTCTAAAAAAATCTAAAGCATTCAAACGATGCTCCTCCATACCAGTTGCTACAGGAAATATATTTAAATCGAAAATAATATCTTGCGGCGGAAAATTTACTTTGTTGACCAAAATATCATAGGATCGTTGGCAAATTTCCACTCTTCGATCATAATTATCGGCTTGACCTACTTCGTCAAAAGCCATAACGATTACTGCAGCACCGTACCTTTTAATTAATTTGGCATGATGAATGAATTGCTCTTCTCCTTCTTTTAACGAAATGGAGTTCACTACACATTTTCCTTGAACGACTTTCAAGCCTGCCTCGATGATATCCCATTTCGAGCTATCAATCATAATAGGTACTCGTGATATATCGGGTTCGGCAGCGATTAGATTCAGGAATTTTGTCATCGCATACTCGCCATCCAACATTCCTTCATCCATATTAATATCGATGATTTGCGCACCACCTTCTACCTGCTCTTTGGCAATGCTTAATGCTTCCTCGTACTTTTCTTCCTTAATTAATCGAAGAAATTTTCTAGAACCGGTCACGTTGGTACGTTCTCCAACATTTACAAATACGCTTTCTGGCGAAATAATTAAGGGTTCTAATCCTGATAATACAAGATTTCTTCTACTTTCTGCTTGTGTCATTTTATTATTTTGAGTTCCTAAGTAGCTTAGATTCTGAGTCTAAATTTTAATTTCTTGAAAATTAATCCAAAAGTTTTTTTGCACTTATTGAAGTGACTATTTTTTTCCCTGTTTTGTCTTCAATTTCTTTTCGAGTATTTCCTGCAATAGTTCCGCCTTGTTTGGCAATAGTTTTATTTTGCTGAAATGTTTTCGGCTTTTTTTCTTTACTAATTTCTGTTGTCGTAGCTTCTGCAAGCATATTTAAAACCAACTCTAAATTGGTCATATTATCTCGAAGATTTTCCTTTTTCAACTCTTTTAAATTCTTATATTCCTTAACCGAAAGTCCGCTCCAAGCCTTGGTTATTTCATCTGTCAAAATCGCAAACTCTTGTCCTTTTTTTACTCCTCTTATTTCCCATTCGTCTGTAAGGTCTTTACGAACTTCTATACTTTTTAGACGTTGGTTAACCCATTCTTTCGAATAGCCTTTCTTGAGATACGTTTCCATCAATCGGTCTATTCCTATTTCGGGATCAGCTATTTCGTCTAATCTCTCGCTTCCGACTTTGGCCAACCAAAGTTTAAAAGGTTCTGCATTTGGCGAAGGTACCGATTGGATTAATCTAAAAAGTTGCTCAGTATCAGCCACATCAGTCAATCTCATTTTACCGTCTTCTGCAACAAGTTTCAACCGGTTACAGTTTGTAACCGTTTCATTTCCTTCTTTTAGTAGTCGGCTTTTAAGCACTTTCCAATAGTTTCTTGCTCCTTGATGATTCACTTGATTGGACAATATAGCTATGACATCAACAATAGAAAAATACCATTGCTCCTCCTCTTCATTCCATAGAGAACGAACTTGCTTTTGCTCGAATAGTTTTATTGCCGATTCTTTGGTCATTTTAATTGTCTTATATTGCTTTTTATGGTGGGCACGGATTGCAACCTTAAATCCGCGCTATCTGGTTTTTTATCCCTTATTCATACTCATAATACTTATCCAAATACCTATAATCAAAAAAACTATATTGACAATATATCTAATGTTTTCTTCTTTCTGCAACCAATGTTTATTTTGCATCCAAAGAAATTTATTGTTTTGCCAATTGGATAAACCAATATGAATTCCTCTAACAGGTGGCTCGTTTTTTCCAAAATAGTTTAAAAAATAGATATGCTTTTTTTTATATTCCAAACAATGTATTTTATGAAAATAATTTTCTTTATCTGTAAAAAGAGGATGAGAAACTTTTTCTTTAATGTAACGTCCTCTTTTGATTTCAATAGTTTCTCCCTGAAACAGAGTAGTTAAATGTCCCGTATTTACATCTGTTGACCTAAGAACTTCAATTACCATACTACTAAATTTTACTATTCCATTTTAATAATTGAATTTTTAAAAATATTTTCTGAATAATAAATATTAATATTAAATATATGCTCAAAAAATATTATTCGTCTTTAAAACAATCCCCAAAATTTTTTCTTTTTTGGTTCATCGTTTAAATTTTTTTGTACAACATTATTATCTGAAAAAAAATTATAATTATAATCAGGATAACATATTTTAAAAGCATCAATTAAATATAAGTTTTCAAAACCATTTTTATCTTTAACAGGTGTAAATCCTAATTCTATTGATTTCTTTTTTAAAACACTCCATTTAATTTCAGAGTTTTCAATTTTATTCAAATTAATTACATCTATTATAGTTGCAACTTCTTTATTTTCATGCATTAATTGATGTTCATCTTTTATATAATAATTACCGTCAACGAAAGTCAATTCCAAGTTACCGTTCAGAATATCGCAATAAAATCCGTTAATATAAAGCCTATATTTATAATCTTTGGGCAAAATATCAATTAAATCTAAAACAACAGATTGGATCAGTTCTAAATTATCGGTTGGATTTCCTTCTGGAGATAATGTGACAGTTAAATCATCTTTATTAAACCTATAGTTCATTAGCCATCCATAAGTACCTCCATCTTTATATTCTCCATATTTTTTTGATGAATATTTGTTGTATAATTTGTTTAATAATATAGAATATTGTTCTTTCATGCAAATAGATTGAAATTTACTTTTTAAAAAATTATTTACATCACAGCTGTCGAAACTCTCGGTTTATATTCCTTCGCAATATCAGCAATCAATTTTATGTGTTCTGGAGTTGTTCCGCAACAACCGCCAATGATGTTTACTAAATTATCTTCTAAATAGCTGCGTATTTGGGCTTGCATTTGCTCCGGCGTTTCGTCGTATTCTCCAAAAGCGTTAGGCAAACCTGCATTAGGATGCGCCGAAATATTGAACGAAGTGTTGTGCGACAATGTTTGCAAATAGGGTTTCAACAAATCCGCACCCAAAGCACAATTGAATCCTACGCTCAACAACGGAATATGCGATACTGAAATCAAGAATGCTTCTACCGTTTGCCCAGAAAGCGTTCTTCCCGAAGCATCCGTAATCGTTCCTGAAACCATAATTGGAATATCGATATGGCGTTCGTCTTTAACTTCTTCAATGGCGAAAAGTGCTGCTTTGGCATTTAGTGTATCGAAAATGGTTTCTACCAAAAGTAAATCTACACCACCATCAAGTAGCGCTTCAACTTGTTGTTTGTAGGCTATGCGTAAATCATCAAAAGTTACTGCTCTGTATCCTGGATCGTTCACGTCTGGAGACATACTGGCCGTTCTGTTTGTTGGACCAATAGAACCCGCTACAAATCGAGGTTTATCAGGATTTTTAGATGTAAACTCATCAGCGACTTCTCGAGCAATTTTAGCAGATTGATAGTTTAGTTCGTATACGTAGTCTTCTAGATGATAATCGGCCATCCCGATTGTTGTACCTGAAAACGTATTGGTTTCTACTATATCAGCACCAGCTTCATAATAAGCGGCGTGAACATCCTTTATGGCTTGTGGTTGTGTTAATGATAATAAATCGTTGTTGCCTTTTAGAGAATGTGGAAAATCTTTGAATTGTTCTCCACGAAAATCTTCTTCCGAAAAATTATAACGTTGCAACATCGTTCCCATTGCCCCATCGAGGACGAGAATTCTTTTTTGTATCGCTTCTTGAATTGTTGACATAGTTATTTATGAAAATCTCACTTAGAGATGTGTTTTTAAATTCGAACTGCAAAGTAACGCAATAGCCTTACCACTTGCAAATGATAAGGCTATTTTGATAGTATATACTAATTTAATTTTTTAGGTTATTGCCTTTACCACTGCTTTTGGAGCTTCTTTACGGGTTCCGTCAAATCCGTCAACACCAGATACAGTTGTATATTTCATAACATATTTTTTACCTGGATTGATAATTTGATACGCCGCTTGACACATTAAAGTAGCTTCATGAAATCCGCAAAGAATCAATTTTAACTTTCCAGGATACGTATTTACATCTCCAATGGCAAAAATTCCTGGAATATTGGTTTGATAATCTAAAGCATTATTTACTTTGATCGCATTTTTCTCAATTTCAAGACCCCAGTCACCTATTGGCCCTAATTTTGGTGTAAGTCCAAAAAGTGGAATAAAATAATCCGTCGGAATATTTCTATGCGCGCCTTCTATATCTACATCAACAGATTCTAGATGCTCGGCTCCGTTTAACCCAACAACTTCTCCTGGAGTAATCATTTTTATTTTTCCGGAATTTTTTAATTCTTGCACTTTTTCTACAGAATCTAAAGCACCACGAAATTCGTTTCTGCGGTGAATTAAAGTCACTTCTGAAGCTACATTTGACAAGAAAATACTCCAATCTAAGGCCGAATCTCCTCCACCTGATATTACTACTCTTTTGTTTCTGTATTTTTCTGGATTCTTAATGAAGTACTTAATTCCTTTGTCTTCATAGAACTCAATATCTTCGATTAGTGGTTTTCTAGGTTCGAAACTTCCTAAACCACCAGCAATAGCAACAACTGGAGCATGAAATTTTTTCCCTTTATTTGAGGTTACAATAAATGTCCCGTCTTCTTGCTTATCAATAGTTTCTGCTCGTTCTCCGAGAGTAAATCCAGGTTCGAACTGCTTGATTTGCTCCATCAAATTATCTACTAAATCCCCAGCCAATATGTCTGGAAATCCTGGAATATCGTAAATAGGCTTTTTTGGATATAACTCAGACAATTGCCCTCCAGGCTGTGGTAAAGCATCTAATATATGACATTTTAATTTTAATAATCCTGCTTCGAAAACTGCAAATAAACCTGTTGGTCCTGCTCCTATTATTAGTATATCTGTTTTAACCATTTTTTTTATTTTGTCTTTACTATTTTTATTAACTCTTATACAAATCAACGAATGATTTTTTATTCTTTGTGTGATAATTGTAACACTTGTACTAATTATTTATTCTTTAATCCTTCTGTAATTTCATTCATTTTCTGAACTTTTTCTTCAAAATTACCCTTCAGCGTTTTTCGATATTCATTAAGGTTTTCTACCATTTTATTGATGTCTTCTGGAATAATTTCTTCAAAAAATTCTCTTAACCTTTTTGCGGTTGTTGGCGATTTTCCGTTAGTAGAAATGGCTATTTTTACATTTCCCTTAGTTACAATTCCTCCCAAATAATAATCGCATAATGGTGGGGTATCGGCTATATTGCAAATCAGATATCTCTTTCTAGATAAATCGTAAACTCTTTTGTTTACTTTTAAATCATCGGTGCAAGCTATGACCATATTGCGTTTGCGAAGCATCCAACGATTAAACTTTTTATATGTCAATTTTACTGAAGGATGTTTTTGTGCTAAAGCTTCTAATTCTGGTAAAAACTTTGGCGCCACCACCTCTACATTTGCATTTGGACTGGATTTTAGCATAAACGATAACTTTTCTAAACCCACATTACCTCCACCTACAATAAGTACATTGAGGTTGTGTAACTTTAAAAAAATGGGATATAACTCGTTTCTTTCCACTATATTTTAGCTAAATCTTTGGCTCTATATTCTTCAATTGTATCAAAAAAGGCAATTCCTTCTTGAATATACTTTTGCGCAAACTCTTTACTTGGTTCGTATTCTTTTATTTGATATACTATACTTGCAAATGTGGCATTCAACTCTATTTTATTAGTTGCTGTAAATACGGTATCAAACAAATCGATAATCCCAGCATGGTGGTTTGTTTTTTGGTTTTCAGCCAATAATAAAGCTTTAGCACCATTTACAAATCCTGCATAAGCTAAATAAATAGCATCTGACCATTTTCCTTCCTGAAAAGCTTCTTGCGCAAATGTTAATTTGTCTTTAGCCTCATAAATTAAAGTAGCTACTAAATCAATTACTACTCCCGCGCATTCTCCTACTCCAACAGCTTTTACGTAGTTGTCTGCATTTCCCCAATCTATAAAATCGGCTTCGGTTAAATTGGTTACATCAGCTAAAGGTTTCAAGAATTCATAAAAATATTTTTCACCTTTGGCATCATAATAATTCAAGAACGATTGTCCGTTAGCATTTGCTTCAAAATCATTTAAAATGAGACGTAAAGCATCAGGTCCGCGACGACTTGGAATTTTGATTACTTTGTCTGAAAAACGTCCTTCTCCGTTTCCTAAATTTCCACCACCTAAAAGTACTTGTAAAGCTGGCGCTACTAGTTTTCCTGAATTGATTGACATTCCTTGAAAACCAATTTCTGCCATATTATGTTGTCCGCAAGCGTTCATACAACCACTAATTTTAATAGTGATTTCGCTATTGTTTGCATACTTAGGATACTCTGCCGCTAGCACTCTTTCTAATTCATCAGCAATTCCTGTGCTACTGGCAATACCTAAATTACAAGTGTCGGTTCCTGGACAAGCGGTAATGTCAGCAGTACTATTATATCCTAAAGTTACGAAATCTAACTTGGCCAATTCTTGATAGAAAAATGGTAAGTCTTCTTCTTTTACGTGACGAATTAATATGTTTTGTCTTAACGTAAAACGCAATTCATTTGTAGCATAATTTTTTATCAAATAAGCCAATTTTCTGGCATTGTCTAAATAAAAGTCTCCTAAAGCAATTTTAATTCCTATGGCTACATAACCTGCTTGTTTTTGTGCAATTACGTTTGATTTTTTCCAAGCTTCAAATGCCTGTACATCATCAATAACTACTTTTGGTGCTGCTTGTAATGGTTCTGGGATTTGTCCTTCAAAAGCAGTAGGATCAATCTCTACCGTTTGGTATGATAATGCTTTTTTCTCTTCTTCAACCAATCGTAAAAACTCGTCTTTACCAATTTCTTTGATTAAGAATTTCATACGAGCTTTTAAACGTTTGGCTCTTTCGCCATAACGATCAAATATTCTAAGAATTCCTTCGGTTGTTGGAATTATTTGATTCGCAGGAACAAAATCTGATAACAATTCTGCATGGTGAGGTTGTGAACCTAATCCTCCTCCTAGCATAACTTTAAATCCTCTTTCACCATTTACTATTTTTGGAATAAATCCTAAATCGTGTAAATAACTCAACGCTGTATCTTTATCTGATGATGAAAATGACATTTTAAATTTACGTCCCATTTCCTGACACACTGGATTTCTCAAGAAAAACTGAAATAATGCGTGTGCGTAAGGGGATACATCAAAAGGTTCGTCGGGGTCTATACCAGCGGTTTCGCTAGCGGTTATATTTCGTACGGTGTTTCCGCAAGCTTCTCTCAAGGTAACGTCATCTTTTTCTAACTCAGCCCAAAGTTGCGGTGTTCTATCTAAGCTTACATAGTGAATTTGGATATCCTGACGTGTTGTAATATGCAAACGTCCTGTTGAATATTCCTCAGAAACTTTACAAATACGAGTTAATTGTTCGCTTGATACTTTACCAAAAGGCAATTTAATTCGAATCATTTGTACGCCTTCTTGACGCTGACCGTAAACGCCTCGTGCTAAACGTAGACTACGAAAACGTTCGTCATCAATTTTACCATCACGGAATAAAGCAATTTTTCTTTCTAAATCGATAATATCTTTTTGTACTATCGGATTTTCTATTTCTGTTTGAAAACTTTCCATTTCTATTGTTTTTGGTTTATAGTTTGTGGTTTATAGTTGAATTGAACAACAAACTAATAACTATTTTATAAATCCTACTCCTGCAGTTGTGTTAGTTGCAGCATCAATTAATATAAATGCACCATTTGATTTGTTATCAGTATAAGCATCAAAATAAATGGCTTTACTTAATTTAATGGATACTTCTCCAATTTCGTTAATTGCCAATTGAGAGGCTGGAGTTGTTCCTGAATAATCGGTAGCAATAACATTTTTTACGCTATCAATTTTGGCTAAAACCCTATTAGTGTTGTGCTGAACAAAATACTTTGCTCCTGCTACTAATTTTTTGCTATCCATCCAACAAACAGTTGTTGTGATGTCTTTTTCTACTTTTGGAAGTTCGGTTGATTTTACAATCATATCGCCTCTTGTCACATTGATATCGTTTTCTAATTCAATGGTGATTGAAGAACCAGCTGTAGCTTCATCAAATTGCTTATCAAAAAAGTGAATGTTCGTTACTTTAGATTCTGTTAATGAAGGAAGAACTGTCACAGCATCACCAACCTTAATGGAGTTTCCGTATAATTTTCCGGCATATCCTCTAAAATCATGATATTCTTCTGTTTTTGGACGAATAACGGTTTGAACAGGAAAACGTGCAATTCCGTTTTCGTAAATATCATTTGGTTCAAGATTTTCTAAATGTTCTAAAACCGTTTGCCCAGTGTACCATTGCATATTCTCAGACTTATCAGCAACATTTCCACCATTAATAGCACTTAGCGGAATGTAACTTACGTTTTGTTCCTTGAAAGCGCTTTTTGCGTTTAAAGCTTGGAAATCTGTTTTGATTTTATTGAAAACTTCTTCTGAATAATCAACTAAATCCATTTTATTAATGGCTACAATCACATCTTTTACTCTTAATAAATTATTGATGAAAAAGTGACGGTACGTTTGCTCAATTACTCCTTTACGCGCATCGATTAAAATGATAGATACTTGTGAAGTCGAAGCTCCTGTAACCATGTTACGTGTATACTCTACGTGACCTGGGGTATCTGCAATGATGTAACTTTTTTTGGCTGTAGAGAAATAAATATGTGCTACGTCAATTGTAATACCTTGCTCTCTCTCTGCAACTAAACCATCAGTAGCCAAAGAGAAATCAAGATAATCATATCCTTTTTGCTTGCTGCTTTTTTCTATTGCTTCAATTTTATCTGTAGTCAATGATTTCGTATCGTATAATAATCTTCCGATTAAAGTACTTTTCCCATCATCTACGCTTCCTGCTGTTGCTATTTTTAAAACTTCCATTCTTGTTTTTTGTTTAAAGTTTAAAAGTTTAAGGTTTCACGTTTTGAAAACTTCACTTATAAACTTCTTATTTTTTTATACTTACTTCTTAAATTTCTAAAATTAAATTCTAAAAATAACCTTGTTGTTTTCTTTTTTCCATGGCAGCTTCTGAACGTTTATCATCAATTCTTGCTCCTCTTTCAGAAATTGTCGAAGAACGAATCTCTCCCACTACCTCTTGAATTGTTGCCGCATAGGATTCAACTGCTGCTGTACAACTCATATCGCCAACAGTTCTAAAACGAACTATTCTTTCTTCAATTTGTTCATCTTCTTCTTGGTATACATAAGGAGAATGCGACCAAATTAATCCATCTCTTAAAAAAACTTTACGCTTGTGTGAAAAGTAAATCGATGGGATTTCTATTTGTTCTTGTTCGATATAACTCCAAACATCTAATTCTGTCCAGTTTGAAATGGGAAATACACGCACGTTTTGACCATTTTCAATCTTTCCGTTGAGTAAATCAAACAATTCAGGTCGCTGGTTTTTTTCATCCCACTGACCGAAATCGTCACGAACAGAAAAAATACGTTCTTTGGCTCTTGCTTTCTCTTCATCACGACGAGCTCCTCCTATACAAGCATCAAATTTAAATTCTTCAATAGCATCTAATAAAGTAGTCGTTTGAAGTGTATTTCTACTAGAATACTTTCCTGTTTCTTCAACTACTTTTCCTTCATCGATAGCGTCTTGCACATTACGAACAATCAATTCTAATCCTAATTCAGCTACTAATTTATCTCTGAATTCGATTGTTTCAGGGAAATTATGACCTGTATCAACATGCAACAGAGGAAAAGGAATTTTTGCAGGAAAAAATGCTTTTTGCGCCAAACGCACCAAAGTTATTGAATCTTTTCCCCCAGAAAAAAGTAAAACGGGTTTGTCGAATTGAGAAATTACTTCTCTGAATATGTAAATTGCTTCGCTTTCTAAAGCATTTGTTTTTAATATTGAACTCATTTTTTAAGTTTAAAAGTTTAAAAGTTTAAAAGTTTAAGGTTGTGACCTTGACTAAAATCTCTTAACTATTATTATTTTTTCTATTCTCTTTATTCTAACTTCTTTCTTCTATTTTTGGTGTAAACCACATTCTTTATGGCTTGATTCCCAGGACCATCTACCCGCTCTAATATCTTCTCCTTCGGCTATGGCTCTAGTACACGGAGCACAACCTATACTTACAAATCCTTTTTTGTGTAAAGTGTTTTGAGGCACATTGTTGTCATCAATATATTTTTGAACTTCTTCAAGACTCCATTTTAGCAACGGATTAAACTTAATGATATTGAAATGAGCATCAAACTCAAAAACCGACAAATCACTTCGATTCTCCGATTGCTCTGCACGAAGTCCTGTAATCCAAATTTCATTTCCTTTTAAGGCCTTTGTTAATGGAACTACTTTGCGGATAAAACAACATTCTTTTCTGTTCTCTACCGATTCGTAAAAGCTGTTTGGCCCTTTTGTATTTAATAAATTTTCTACATCGGCAGTTTCAGGAAAATACGTTTTAATACCTACTTTATACTTTTTTTCTGTTTTATGAAAAACATCGTAGGTTTCTTGAAACAATCTTCCAGTATCTAATGTAAAAACAGTAATTGGCAAATTGTATTTAGCAATTAAAGCTGTAATCACTTGATCTTCTTGCCCGAAAGAAGTAGAAAAAACCACTTTGTCTTTGTACTCATTAGCTAAAAAAGCTAAAGTTTCATCTATAGAGAAATCCTTTGTTTTATCTAATAAATTATTCACTATGGCTGTACTCATTATACTAATTTAGATAAGGTTCTTAAACTCAAAATGATAATCAATATTCCAACAATAATCATCATTGGTTTTCTTTGAATTTTATTTACTAGATAGGCAGCAAGTGGCGCAGCAATTACTCCTCCTAAAATTAAACCAATAATTACTTGCCACCCATGAATGCCACCGAAAAGCATAAAAGTAATTCCGCTGGCAAAAGAAACCGCAAACTCAGCAGCATTAACTGAACCTATCGTGTATCTAGGATTTCTGCCTCTACCGAGCAATGTAGAGGTAACAATTGGCCCCCAACCACCACCACCAACTGAATCCATAAAACCTCCAAAAGAAGCTAAAATTCCTAAACGTTTGGTTTTCTTTTTTACAATATTTTTTTGAATCGCTTTCCTAATAATAATGACAGCCAAAATCATCATATATACAGCAATAAAGGGCTTTATAACATCGCCATCAATAACATCTGACAACAAGTAGGCACCCGTAATAGAACCCAAAACACCTGGTATTAATAAATGACGTACTAATTTTTTATTAATATTTCCAAAACGATGATGTGAAATTGCTGATGCACCTGTAGTAAACATCTCAGCAACGTGAACTCCTGTACTACTAATTACTGGCGGAACACCGTAAGCTAATAAAAATGAGGTTGATGTTGCACCATAGCCCATTCCTAAAGTTCCGTCGACTAATTGAGCAAAGACACCAATACAGAAAAACACTAAAAATTCTTTATCAAATCCATCGACAAATCCGGTCCACGAAAAATCATCGTAATGTTTATATACTAAAATTGAAATTAATCCTAATATCAAAAAAACAGGCACAATAACCCAAAGTCGTTTTGCAAAATCACTATTTTGAATAGTTCCAACAGAATTATTGACAAATCTTTTAATCATAATTATAATTTTTATTCTAAATCTATTACCCTATCGGAATTGTAGATTAAAGTGCAAAAGTAATACTTTAATATAAACTACAAAACTTTATTTTATAAATTATTTGTTAAAATGCGATGTCGGCAAGAGAATTGTTTTCGAGTATTTTTAAAGTATTATCACGAACTTCTATCATGAGTTTTCGAACAGCGCAAAGAGCCTCATCAGAACAATCGTCACATTTTTCATAAAAATTATGACTAGCACAAGGTAAAAGCGCTATCGGACCTTCAAGTATACGATAGACAATAGCCATGTTTATTTCTTTAGGATCTTTAATTAAGTAATAACCTCCTCCTTTTCCCTTTTTGGCTCCTAAAAATCCTGAATGCCGCAAAAGCAACAAAATGCTTTCTAAAAACTTTAAAGAAATATGTTCTGCCTTTGCTATTTCAGCAATTTGAACTGGAGTTTGATTTTCTTGGCGTGCCAAAAAAGTCAATGCTTTTATTCCGTATTTTGTTTTCTTTGAAAGCATAATTGATTTTTGAATGTAGATTTAAAATAATAAAGTTCGTAATTCAAATATCGTAATTTTTAATTTAAAGCTTGCTCTAAATCGTCAATAACATCTTTCACGGTTTCTAAACCTACTGAAATTCTCACTAAACCATCGGTAATACTTACTGCCAACCTTTCTTCAACAGATAACTTACTGTGCGTGGTAGAGGCTGGATGAGTTACAATAGTTCTTGTATCGCCTAAATTAGGAGATAAAGAGCATAATTTTATTCTATCTAAGAAAGCTCTTCCCGCTTCAAGCCCACCTTCGATTTCGAAAGCTACTATATTTCCACCTGCTTTCATTTGCTTTTTCGCAATTTCATACTGAGGATGCGATTTTAGAAATGGATATTTTACTAATGTAACCTTAGGATGTTGTTCTAAAAATTCGGCTACTTTGAGAGCATTTTCGCAATGCCTGTCTAAACGAATGGATAAAGTTTCTAAACTTTTAGACAGTACCCACGCATTAAAAGGAGATAATGATGGACCAGTTAATCGAGAAAATAAATAAATTTTCTGAATCAACTCAGTTTCACCAACGGTTATTCCGCCTAAAACTCTTCCTTGTCCATCCATTAATTTAGTTGCCGAATGAATTACCAAATCAGCACCAAACTTTATGGGTTGTTGCAAATAAGGCGTTGCAAAACAGTTATCGATAATCAAAATTAAATTGTGCTTTTTGGCTATAGTTCCCAGTAATTCAAGGTCAATTATATCTATTGCTGGATTGGTAGGCGATTCAGCAAAAAGAATTTTGGTGTTTGGTTGTATACAACTTTCAATTGTTTCAGGTTTATTAATATCGAAATAGGTAGTTTGAATATTCCATTTCGGAAAATAATTGATAAACAAAGAATGGGTTGCGCCAAAAACACTACCCGCCGAAACAATATGATCTCCTGAATTTAGCAAGGCCGCCAAAGTAGAATACACAGCTGCCATTCCTGATGCGAAAGCAAAACCAGCCGAAGCACCTTCCATTTGGCAAACTTTATCTACAAACTCATTGGTATTCGGATTGCTATAACGGCTGTATATGTTTCTGTCTTTTTCATCGGCAAAAGAGGCACGCATGTCTTCGGCATCTTCAAATATAAAACTCGAAGTCAAATATAAAGGTACTGAATGTTCTAAATATTGGGTGCGCTCTAATTGTGTTCGTATGGCTTGGGTTTCAAAACCGTATTCTGATTCGTCCATTGTCTGTTTATTGTTTGTTGTTTTTAGTTTATGGTTGTTGGATTTAAATTTTGGCTAATTCCAAACCGTTTAAAACGACTTTATAATGTATAGTTGCTGTTGGCTCTAAAGTTTTAGAAACCGAGCAGTATTTTTCGAAAGACAATTGTGCTGCTTTTGCCGCTTTATCATCTTTTATATTTCCTTCCAAATAAAAAACTACGTAAATATCTTTGAATGGTTTTGCCTCTCCAACTTGAACCCGTTCTCCTTCTACCTCAGCTCTAAAAGAAGCGATTTCTTGACGTTGTTTTTTCAAAATTGAAATCATATCTATTCCGCTGCAACCTGCAACTCCCATTAATAACAATTCCATTGGACTTGGCCCCATATCATTTCCACCAAAATCTGGTCTAGCATCTACATTTACTATATGTCCTCTATCGTTTTTTAGTTCGAAGTGAAAGTTGTCGTTTACTCTGTTTAATGTAATTTTCATTTTATATTTAATTTAAATCTGAAATCAAAAGTCTCAATTCTACAATCTAAAATCCTTACCCCTTATCGGATAATCTTAAAATATCGCCAAAAACACCACGAGCTGTAACTGCCGATCCTGCTCCTGCTCCCTGAATGACTATTGGCCTATCACCATAAGATTCTGTATAAATTTCGAAGAACGAATCAGAACCTTTTAATCCGCCTAAAGCAGTATCTGATGGCACTGAAACTAGTTTTACTTCAAGATTTCCTTTCTCGTTTTGCAAATTACCTGATAATTCGCCTATATATCTCAATACGTGATTTGGTTTTTGTTCTGCTTTTATTTTATTATAAATAGGGTCAAATTCAGTTAATTTATTTAGAAAATCTGTTACATTTCCTTGTCGCAAATGCTCTGGAATTAAATTTTGAATATTTATTTCTTCAAACTCATTTTGCAAATCTAATTCTCTTGCCAAAATCAATAATTTTCTACCTACATCATTGCCACAAAGGTCTTCTCTGGGGTCGGGTTCGGTGTAGCCATTGTCGATTGCTTCTTTCAGAATTTCGCTAAATGGAACGTCTTTAGCAGAAAAATTATTGAATAAATAACTTAGCGTCCCTGAGAAAACTCCTTTAATTTTAGTGATATTTTCACCTGAAAGATGCAATAATTTTATAGTATCGATTAATGGCAATCCGGCTCCTACATTGGTTTCATATAGGTAGGTTTTTTGATTGTCTTCTAACACTTTTCGCAATTGTTTGTAAAAAGCATAATTTAAGGTGTTTGCAACTTTATTAGAGGAAACCAAATCGAAACTATTCTCTACCAACTTGATGTAATTTTCCACAAAACTGGCACTTGCAGTGTTATCAATTGCAATTAAATTCTCCAAATTATGTTCATTGACAAAAGCTATAACGTCGTTAATCGTATAAGAACTTCCATTGGTTTGGATTTCATTTCTCCAATTAGTAGAAACCCCATTTTTATTTAATAAAAGGTTTTTAGAATTTGCAATGGCAAAAACATTTAACTTAATTCCTTTTCTTTTTTCGATGGCAGCGGCCGACTCTAAAAGTTGATTGATTAAGGTACCGCCTACTAATCCGTGACCAAAAATGGCAATGTTTATTTTTTTAGAAACACCAAAAATCTCTCCGTGAATGACGTTTAATGCTTTATTGAGTTCAGACTTTTTCACGACTAAACTCACGTTCTTTCCAGTAACCGTATTGTTGAAAAGTATTGGAATAATTTTGTTTTTGATAAGCGCGGTATAAGGCTTATGAAAAGTACTTAAATCCTGTCCAATAATCGAAATTACTGCTACATTATCAGTTACAGTAATTTTATTGACGTCTTTAGAATAAAAATCATTTTCGAATTCTTTTTCTAACTCAATCATGGCTTTAGTAGCCTTATCAGCAGATACAACCAGACCAATTCCTCGCTCTGATGAGCCTTGCGAAATAATACTTACACTTATATTATGGTCGCCCATAACTTTAAAAATTCGAGCATCAACTCCTGTTTTTCCTAATAATCCTCGCCCTTCAAGATTTACAAGTGAAACATTATCTAAAACTGAAAGCGATTTAATTCCTTCTTTATTTGAATTTGATGTTATTAAAGTGCCATCATTATCATTGTTAAAAGTATTTAAGATTCGTAAAGGAATATTTTTCTCTAATAAAGGAATAATCGTTTTAGCATGCAAAATTGTAGCTCCAAAATTGGCTAACTCGTTGGCTTCATTAAAAGATAAATGATCTATTTTTTTTGCATCTAAAACTAAATCTGGATTAGCAGTATAAATACCATCAACATGCGTATAATTTTGAAGCTCCGATGCATTTAGGTAATTGGCTATTAACGAAGCAGTATAATTGCTGCCATTTTTTCCTAAAGTAGTGGTTTCGCTTTTATTATTTGAACCAATAAACCCTGTAATTATATTAACCGAATCTTTATTCTCTTTAAAATACTGAACAATATTTTTCTTTGAAACTTGCTCTAAAGGTTGAGCGTCTCCAAACTTTGAATCGGTTATTATAAGCTCTCTAGTATCGGTAAAGTTAGCATTAATCCCTTTTTTTATTAAAACTGCAGTAATTAATTTGGCAGCCAATAATTCGCCTTGCGATAACACTTGATCTTTTATTTTATCGCTATAATCGCCTATCAAACTTACTCCTTCAAAAAGTTTATCTAATTTTTCGAATTCTTCAGACAAATCCACATCATTGTATTCCTCTTTTTGATATTCTTTAAAACTTTGTAATAAAGGTTTGTAGTTTCCGTTTTTAGCTGCTATCGTTAAGATGTCTTCCAATTCATCTGTTGCATTCCCTCTTGCAGAAACAACTACAGCAATATTTTCACCTTTATCTTTCTTGTCAATAATTATATCTAAAACTTTGTTTATTCCTTCACCGTTGGCTAATGACTTGCCTCCGAATTTCAATATTTTCATTTGTTTGTCTTTTTTATTTTTAAAAACAATTTCTAATAAATTGTCTAATTGATCATATTCCATTAAAAAAGCGTCATGACCGTGTTGTGAATCTATTTCGCTATAAAAAACATTTTCTTTAAACTTTTTAATTTCTTGATAGGTTTCACGATTTTCATTAGCTGTAAAAAAGAGATCTGAATTGATTCCGATGATGTAAATATTAGCATCCACTTCAGTGATTATCGATTCGAAAGAGGGTCTATTTCGAGTAACATCAATGGTTTTAAGCAATTGATTCATCATTTTATAGGCTGAGAGTTGAAATCTTTTTTGCAACTTTTCACCATGATGATTTAACCAACTTTCTACTTTAAACGTTTCGAGTTGATCACTCGTATTTCTCTGAAATTTTTCCTTAAACGATTCAGGAGTTCTGTAACACAACATGGCATGAATCCTAGCATCTTCAATAGGCTTGCGCGAATTATTGAGGATTTGTTCTTGCAAATAGCAATTAGCAATTAACCAATCTGTCGATTTCCAATCGGTTGCTATAGGAATCAAATTCTCAGTTATTTTGGGTGCTAGTGCTACCATTTCCCAAGCAATCCCTCCTCCAACGGAACCTCCAATAAGTGCAAACAATCGCTTTACTTGTAAAAACTGAAGTCCTTCAAGAAACATTCTGGCAATATCTCGAGTATTAAAATCTAAATAATTATCAATTGTATGACCATCAAAACCATTTCCAGGAACATCAAATGAAACGATGGTGTATTTACGAATATCTATAGTTTTATCTATTCCAATTAAATTATTCCACCAACCGTTTTCTCCGACCACTTGGGAGTTTCCAGTTAAAGCATGATTTACTAGTATAATTGGCACCGAATTTAATTCAGGTCCAAATACTTGGTAACTAAGATTGATTTCACGACAAATTGCACCGCTTTCTGTGGTAAAATTTTGTAATACTATATTTTTTGGTTTATGATCCAATTTCAAATCTTTATTATTTTGTGATTTGTATTTGGAAATATTAGAAAGAAAGTTCGAATTGAATTAGAAGACTCCTTGTTGTTATCTGTCCATAAAAAATGGTAGAATGCAGCACCTTCTTCGTTAACCGAAGGGTTGCTAAGGCTTCATCGGGTCTAATCCCTCTGCCTTTCTTTATAACATTTCAATACGATTATGAACTTTATGATGCAAATTTACTACTATTTTTTTAATTAGCAAGTACTATGAAATAGTTTTTAAATTAAACTACAAAACAGATTTGAGTATAAGTGATTATGACTTTATTTGCATCTGTTTTGCAGTTTGTTTTTATAGCTAATTAAATGAACAATGTTTCGTTTTCCTTAGCATACAACTGAAACAACCTTGAATTAGTTACTCTACTTGATTTTGAAATCTCTTTTAAATTTATTCGAAATCTTGTATTAGTTAATTCTAAGTCTGTTGGATTTGTTTTCTCTGATTTGCTTTTCCAAATTGTAAGAAACTGAATTACTTTTGAAAAATAGTGTTGTGTTTTCATGATGTTTAATTTTTAGTATTCATTAGTGTAAAACATATTGAATTCAGATCTTCTAAGCTCAAAATATGCTTTTATTTATGCTTTCAAATTATCGAAAACCGCTTTTAAATCGGCTTTTAAATCTTCAATGTCCTCTAAACCAACAGAAAGTCTTATCAAATCTTTAGTAACACCTGTAGCGACTTGTTCAGCATCTGACAATTGCTGATGAGTAGTACTTGCAGGATGAATAATTAGTGATTTTGTATCTCCTATATTTGCTAATAGCGAAAATAATTTAGTTTCATCGGCTACTATTTTAGCGGCTTCAAAGCCTCCTTTTAAACCAAAAGTGATCAATCCGTTTTGTCCTTTTGGTAAATATTTTTTTGCTAAATCATAGTACTTACTCGATTGCAATCCAGGATAATTAACCCATGAAACCATATCTTGTTTTTCTAACCATTGAGCCAATGCTAATCCATTCTCACTATGTTTTTGAACTCTAACTGGCAAGGTTTCTAATCCTTGAATAATTTGAAATGCATTAAACGGACTTAAAGCTGCCCCAAAATCACGCAATCCTTCAATTCTAACTTTTGCAATAAATGCAGCGCTACCCAAAGCTTCATGATAGACTAAACCATGATATCCTGCTGAAGGTTCTGTAAATTCAGGGAATTTTCCACTACTCCAATCAAAGGTACCAGCATCAATAATAGCTCCACCTAATGAAGTCCCATTACCTGAAATATATTTTGTCAAAGAATGTATTACAATATTTGCACCAAATTCAATTGGATTTAATAAATAAGGAGAAGGAACCGTATTATCGACCATAAAAGGAACTTTGAATGCTTTTGCCTCAGCTGAAATTGCTTTCAAATCCAATACATCTAATTTTGGATTTCCTAATGATTCTGCAAAGAATACTTTGGTGTTTTCTTTAGCTGCTTTTGTAAAGTTTGTTGCATCAGAAGCATCGACGAAAGTAGTTGTAATTCCTAATCTAGGTAAAGTCACGCTTAACAAATTATAGGTTCCCCCATACAAACTATTAGATGCTACAATGTGATCGCCAGCTTTAAGCAACACTAATAACGAAGTTGCAATTGCAGCGGTTCCAGAAGCTGTTACTACAGCTGCGATTCCTCCTTCAAGAGCCGCAAGTCGTTGCTCTAAAATATCATTCGTAGGATTGTTAAGTCTTGTATAGATAAAACCTGCTTCAGCAAGACCAAATAAATTGGCGGCATGTTCTGAATTATTAAAAACATAAGATGACGTTTGATAAATTGGCACTGCTCTTGTTCCTGCTGTTTTGGTAACGTCATGTCCTGCATGTAAAGCATTGGTCGCAAATTTTGTTGTACTCATAATTCTTTTTTATTTAAATTAATTTTATTTTATTATTAAATTTTGTTAACTAAAAAACTTTTAAATTTAATACAGAATTTTGTTTAAACTCCGACTGATTATTTGAAAACTGAAATTATTATATTTTAAATTTTTTATTGTGATACTATAATATCAAAAAAAAGCCTCCATTATTTAGGGAGGCTTTTGCTATATAACTTAATTAAATTTTATACAATAGTCTACCCACAGGAAATTTCCTGAGAAGATTTGGACATATAACAAACATTTGATTTCATTTTCATTTTTATCTGATACAAATTTGCAAACTAATGTTTATCTAACCAAATTAAATTAAAAAATTTAATAAAGTTATAACATTGTTTAAATGTGTTCTATTTTTTACTTTCAAAAAAAATCAAATCTATTTAACAATAAAAAAGAAAAAGAATAATTTGCAATTCAAAATGGTTTCATACATTTGCAAGCGAATATTAAGAGGAAAAATTTGAACTGATTGCAACCTCTTCATAATGACTTAAATTCATTATGGATACTGAAAAATTTCAGTAGTAAAAATGCTAAAGCAGAAATTCTCCTTTAGTCTTTTTAGCAATTTTTTTCTCGATTAATTTTAAAAACTATAATTATTATGGCTTATTTATTTACGTCAGAATCTGTAAGTGAAGGACATCCTGACAAAGTTGCAGATCAAATTTCGGATGCATTAATTGATAACTTTTTGGCATTTGATGCCGATTCGAAAGTAGCTTGCGAAACTTTAGTTACTACTGGTCAAGTAATTTTGGCTGGGGAAGTAAAATCAAATACATACTTAGATGTTCAACAAATTGCACGTGAGGTAATACGCAAAATTGGATATACAAAAAGTGAGTACATGTTTGAAGCTAATTCTTGTGGAATCCTTTCAGCTATTCACGAACAATCTGCCGATATAAATCAAGGAGTAGACAGAAAAAATCCCGAAGAACAAGGAGCTGGAGATCAAGGAATGATGTTTGGTTACGCTACGAATGAAACAGAAAATTATATGCCATTGGCTTTAGACATTTCTCATGCTTTGTTAATTGAGTTAGCTAACTTAAGAAGAGAGAATAACGAAATTAAATATTTGCGCCCAGATGCAAAATCACAGGTTACCTTAGAATATTCTGATGACAACATACCACAAAGAATAGATGCAATTGTAATTTCTACTCAACATGATGATTTTGACCAAGAAGCTACAATGTTGGCCAAAATTAAAAGCGATTTAGTGGCGATTTTAATTCCAAGAATAAAGGCAAAATATCCCCAATATGCTCACTTTTTTAATGACAAGATTACGTATCATATTAACCCGACTGGCAAATTTGTAATCGGTGGACCTCACGGGGATACTGGTTTAACTGGAAGAAAAATAATTGTAGATACTTATGGCGGAAAAGGAGCTCATGGTGGTGGAGCTTTCTCAGGAAAAGATCCAAGCAAGGTCGACAGAAGTGCTGCTTATGCTACGCGCCACATCGCTAAAAACTTAGTTGCTGCAGGTGTTGCTTCTGAAATTTTGGTTCAAGTTTCTTATGCTATTGGTGTTGCTGAGCCAATGGGTATTTTTATTGATACTTACGGAACATCAAAAGTAAATTTAACTAATGGAGAAATTGCAAAAAAAGTTGAGGCTATTTTTGATATGCGTCCCTACTTTATTGAGCAACGTTTGAAATTGAGAAACCCAATTTACAGTGAAACTGCAGCTTATGGCCATATGGGACGTACCCCAGAAACAGTAACAAAAACATTCTCTTCTCCCGGCGGAAATGAAAAAACTGTAACAGTTGAATTATTTACTTGGGAGAAATTAGATTTTGTAGAGCAAGTAAAAACTGCTTTTGGAATTTAACTTTTTTCTATGTTATTTAAAAAAAATCCAGATTAATCTGGATTTTTTTTAAAT
>CANGUZ010000016.1 GCA_947457255.1 Flavobacteriaceae bacterium | reverse complement strand
TTTATTTGTGATAGCTGCATTTCTTATTTACTTAATAATGTTTATTATAAGCTTATTAGATGATATTTCAATTGCTATTTTCAATCGTCCTATATTTGTTCATTTGTGCCTATTTCCTAAAGAAATTTCTGAAGAAGAACAATTTATACTTCGTCAAAAGTTTGCATTTTATAAAAAACTAAATCATAAACAAAAAAAATATTTTCATCATAGATTAGCCGTTTTTAATAAAACGTATCAATTTATTCCAAGAGGAGATTTCCAAATGAATAAGGAGGTGCAAGTTCTGATTAGTGCCACGTATGTAATGCTAACTTTTGGGATGCGAAAATATTTAGTGAACGTTTTTGATAAAATTATTGTCTACCCTGACGAATATTTTTCAACGCACAGTGAACAATATCATAAAGGAGAATTCAATCCTATGATGAAAGTCGTTGCTTTTTCTTGGAAACATTTTGAAGAAGGTTTTTCAATAGATAACGATAATTTGAATCTTGGTATTCATGAATTCAGCCATGTTATTCATCATCACAGTATTCGTAATAACGATGGTAGTGCTTTAGCTTTCAAAAAACATTATAAAGCGATTATGAACGAAGTAACGCATACTACAAATAAGCAAAGATTAATTGACTCTAACTATTTTAGAATTTACGCCTATACCAATCAGTTTGAATTTATTTCCGTTATCATCGAGCATTATTTTGAAACTCCAGAACAATTTAAAATTGAATTTCCCGAGTTGTATTCTAATGTTTCAAAGATGTTAAATATTAGATTTTAATGATGTCAACCCATTTCAAGGACTGATAACAAGTATATTACATAAAAAATTATTGATAACTTAACATACGATTAAATATTTATACCTAAATTTGATTTAAGCTTTTAAAATTAACCTACAAATCAAAAATCATGGAGTTTGTTTTCCTTTTCTTTTGTTTCCTTTTGGTTATTTATGTTGTTGGTTATATTCTAAAAGAGATTATCAACTATTAAACTCTTTATAAATAGTAATTTCTTTATTTATACTAAACTCCTTTTGAGCTTTTTTTTGAGAACTGATAAACATCATGTTTTATATTTTTTATACTTAATACCTTTAATGTATAAATTAAAATTTAAACATCATGAAGCATAGAGTTCCAGTGTCATCAATAATGACCAAAAATGTAATTACGCTTAAGTTATCCGATGATTTAACAAAAGCAGAAGAGTTGTTCAAAAAAAATAAAATCAGACACATTCCAGTAGTAAGCGGATTAAAAATTGTTGGAATATTAAGTTATACTGATTTGCTTAGAATTTCCTTTGTTGATGCTGTAGACGACGAAGCCGATATTGTTGACACAACAGTCTATAATATGTTTACCGTAGAGCAAGTTATGGCAAAAAAAGTGGTTAATGTAGCACCAGAAACTACAATAAAAGAAGCTGCAGAAATTTTATCACAAAATGAGTTTCATGCATTGCCCGTTTGTGAAGGAAATTTATTGGTAGGGATTATAACTACAACTGATTTGATCAAATATTTATTAGAGCAGTATAATTAAAAAATCCAAATCTTGGGATTTTTTAATATTTACAGTGTTGTTAATACCTTTAAATCTGCAATAGTTTGCGTTGGGTTTTCAGCTTTAAAAACAAAGCTTCCCGCTACTAAAACATCGGCACCAGCACTTACTAATTGTTTAGCATTTTTATTGGTTACTCCGCCATCAATTTCAATTACAGTTGAAGCATTTTTTCTTATAATTATGGCTTTCAGTTTTTCAACTTTTGAAAACGTGTTTTCAATAAACGATTGTCCACCAAAACCAGGATTCACGCTCATGATACAAACCAAATCAATATCATTGATAATATCTTCTAATACATCAACGCTTGTATGAGGGTTTAATGCTACTCCAGCTTTCATGCCTTCAGCTTTTATGGCTTGTAGCGTTCTGTGAAGATGGTTGCACGCTTCATAATGTACCGTAAGTATATTGGAGCCCAATTGCGCAAAAGTTTTGATATAACGATCAGGATCAATTATCATTAAATGCACATCAATTGTTTTTTTACCATGTTTTGTAATTGCTTCTAATACTGGCATTCCAAATGAAATATTGGGAACAAAAACGCCATCCATAATATCAATATGAAACCAATCGGCTTCACTAGTATTAATCATTTCGATATCGCGCTGTAAATTAGCAAAATCGGCAGCTAGAACTGATGGAGCAATAATAGTATTTTTACTCATTTGTAATTATTGTTTTTTTGAATTCGTGAATATCGATTTCATGTTTTTGTCATAGCGAGGCACGGAAGCCATCTCATTAAGATACAAAGGTAAAATATTAACCGCAAAGTTCGCAAGGTTTTTCGCAAAGTTAAGAAACTCTCTTTTAGTTTTGGTCTACAATAAAAAACCTCGGTAATCAGCCGAGGTTTCAATCATCAATCAAAAAACGAACAGTTAATCAGACTGTTGTTTACTGTTTGTATTTGTCAGTTCGAGTGATTTTTTGTTTCTATTCTTGATACTTTCGAGTAAAAAACGAAAATTAGAATTGACGACTTGAGTAAAAGCGAAAGCCGAAGTAAACAAAAAATTGTATCGAGAACTATCCTAAATACGTTTTTAAAATTTTACTTCTAGAAGTATGTTTCAATCTTCTAATCGCTTTTTCTTTAATTTGACGAACACGTTCACGAGTTAAGTCAAACGTTTCTCCAATTTCTTCTAATGTCATTGGATGTTGATCGCCTAAACCAAAATACAAACGAACAACGTCTGCTTCTCTTGGCGTAAGAGTTTCTAATGAACGCTCAATTTCTGTACGCAATGATTCGTGTATTAATTCTCTATCTGGATTTGGAGATTCACCTGAGCGTAAAACGTCATAAAGGTTAGAATCTTCTCCTTCTACAAGAGGAGCATCCATAGATAGGTGACGACCAGAGTTTTTCATAGACTCTTTTACGTCATTTACAGTCATATCAAGCTCTTTTGCAATTTCTTCAGCAGAAGGTGGTCTTTCGTTAGACTGCTCTAACAAAGCATACATTTTGTTGATTTTATTGATAGAACCAATTTTGTTCAATGGCAAACGAACAATACGAGATTGTTCGGCAAGTGCCTGAAGAATCGATTGACGAATCCACCAAACGGCATAAGATATAAATTTGAAACCACGAGTTTCATCAAAACGTTGTGCCGCTTTTATCAAACCTAAATTTCCTTCGTTAATTAAATCAGGGAGTGTTAGTCCTTGATTTTGATATTGTTTAGCAACAGAAACAACGAAACGTAAATTGGCTTTTGTTAATTTTTCTAGAGCACGTTGATCTCCAGCTTTAATCTTCTGAGCTAATTCTACTTCTTCGTCAGCGGTAATCAAATCAACTTTTCCAATTTCTTGTAAGTATTTGTCTAATGATGCAGTTTCACGATTTGTTACCTGCTTGGTAATTTTAAGTTGTCTCATAGTTTTGTCTCCTTATTTTTAAGTGTACAAGTTATTATACGTAAAGGGTTGAGAAAAAGTTACAAAAAATTAAAAAAATAATACTTTAACTCCAGAAAAGATATTTAGATAACAAGTAAGGATGACGAAAACAGCGATTTTTTAAAAACTATAAATTATATCAATTATAAGATTGAAAAAAACTAGGATTAGACCTCCAAGAAATTCTCAACATTTTTACCATTCCACTGGCCTAAAAATTTATAAGGAATAAATCTTGCAAATAGTTCTTCC
Organism: Flavobacteriaceae bacterium; assembly: GCA_947457255.1. Lineage (GTDB taxonomy): Bacteria > Bacteroidota > Bacteroidia > Flavobacteriales > Flavobacteriaceae > Flavobacterium. The sequence continues at coordinate 40,171 of CANGUZ010000016.1, read as the reverse complement.
TTATACCATTTAAGTTTTCTGGTTAGACGAACAACCTCTTTATGGTTTTCATTTTTATAGGCATAATCGATCATTTCTGCTTGCGTTTTCCAAATGCTCAATGTGGCTTGCTGAATTAATGGCCATTCGCCCACACCAATGGAAAGAGCCAATCCATCATAATCTTCTAAACTTTTACTTACATTACCTACTTTTCTCCAAAAAGAAATCAATTTAGTAAGTCGGATACTGGCTCGTGTCAATACCATAACCGGCTTGTCTATTGCTAAAGTGGCTGTAGAGATAAAAGGTTGTTTACCGTCCCATTTTCCGTGAGCTTCTGCCGATTGGGCAAAAACGGTGAATGATTCTAAACTTTTTGAACTGTATTTTTTGAAGTATGAATTATTGGCAAAAAAATCTGTTGCATGTTTCTCTGAATCCCAAATACACAATAATGCATAGGTTCCAAAGTTGGGTTTTGAACTAAAACCATTTTCTGCACCAGAGCCTAATAATTTGTTGAACACTAATCCTTCAATATTTTTCAAATGAGAATGGCCTAATTGCATCTGCGAAAGTGCCCAAAATTTATTATTAAAGCCTTCGAGTTTAAAAAAAGTACAAGTGGTTATTTGGCTCATTAGAATTATAATTTTTTGTAAACTATCCAATTAATTGGCATTGTAGTTTATGCTTAATTTGTCTGGATGGCACTAATAAATAAAGAAGTAAAGCAAAAGTTAAACGCTTTTTTTCTATTAAACAGATTGAGTTTTAGATTGATTTAAGGCAGCTTGTATGTATTTTCTTTTAATAATTAACATTCCAAAACTTTCACCACCTTCCTTACCAGTATTTTTGTGATGCATTTTGTGCGCACGACGTAACGCTAAAACATATACGTTTTTTGATTTAGTAAACACCTTAAAACGTTGGTGAATAATTAAGTCATGCACAAAAAAATATGCCAAACCATAAAGCAAAATACCAAAACCTACCCAAGTATACCAAGCATGTTGATTCATCATGCCAAACATAATGAGTAACCAACTTGGTACAGCATAAATGATAAAAAATAAATCATTTCGTTCAAACCAACTTTTGTGGTCTTTTTTATGATGATCAGCATGAAAGTACCACATAAAACCATGCATGATATATTTGTGATTTGCCCAAGCAGAAAATTCTGTTAGTATAAAAGTGACTAAAACAATCGTAATGTTAATGAGTATTTCCATATTAAATAAATATAAATAATGAGGTGAAAAATATAATTTGTAAAATCAATATAATTAATGACACATTACGATTGCCTTTAATTATAGTAGGGTAAAAAAAATAGGATATTAAAAAAGCAACTCCAATCCAGCCCAAATAATTATGTAAACCTGGCAAACCGCCTTCAAATCGCCAATAATCAAGTTTTGGCGCCACTTGTTCAATAAGTAAATCAATACCCGTTACTAATATAGCAGTAAAAACCAAAACAGTTATTTTATCTGCAAAGATACTACTTACTGTTATAATTCCGGCACAAATTAACATTGCCCAATTGATAGATATAACTAGAGGAACATCAAATAGTTTATAACCTAATCCATTTCCGTATGAATAGTTTCCGAAAATCAACCCAGTCTTTACTCCAATTACTTCAATCATATAGCCAAAAAAAGCAATTGCAAAAAAGGCGGCTATAAATTTTTTATTTGGCAATGGACTATAAATTAAAAAAACCAAACACGTCAGCAATAATGTATAAGGAGTAAAAGGGCTAAAAAATGAAGGGTTAACAACAAACCCAATTGAACCTGACACATAAACTAGTATCAAGAAATACAATATATAGGATTTGTATATTTTTTTCATCTCTTTTCTCGTTCCGCAATTAGTTGACTAGCTATTTTTGCACTAAAAAGACATAACGGGATACCACCGCCCGGATGCACACTTCCCCCAACAAGATATAGATTTTTGATAGTTGACGAAAAATTGGAATGTCTTAAAAAAGCTGCAAATTTATTGTTGCTAGAGTTGCCATAAAGTGATCCTCCAAACGAAGAGGTTTGGTTTTCAATGTCAACAGGACTTAATGTGCTTTCTGTAATGATATGTTTTTCAATAGTCGTTTTTAATATTGTATTAATTTTGTTTATAACATTTTTTCTAAGATCCGTCTCATAAGTAATACTTATGTTCTTATTATGTGGCACATTTACCATAACAAACCAATTCTCACAACCTTCTGGTGCATCAGCTTTGCAATATTTTGATGTAATATTGATGTAAATAGTAGGGTCTTCAGTTGGGAATTGTTTTGAAAACAAATAATCAAATTCCTTTTTATAATCATCGCTAAAAAGAATATTGTGGAGTCCCAATTCTGAAAATTCTTTGTTTATTCCCCAATAAAATACATAAGCACTACTTGATTTTTCTTGCCCGATTAGCTTTTTTGGAGTAAAAGATTTTGGTAATAAGTATTTGTAAAGCACATGAATATCTACATCGCTTGCAACAATATCAAAAGTATAATTTACATCGTTACTTTTTATGTAAGCAATTCTGCTATCGGCCCCAACTTCTAAGGTTTCAACTTTTTCATTGTATTTAATGATTACATTAGCTTCTTCTGCTAGTTTGACCAAATGAGTCGTAATTTGATGCATGCCTTCATGAGGTAAGTAGGCACCAAGATTAAACTCTAAATGTGAAATCATATTCATTAACGCTGGAGCTTTGTATGGATTAGAACCATTGTAAGTGGCATATCGATTAAAAAGTTGTGCTGTTTTTGGATTAGAAAAAGTATCTATATTTTTTTTATGCATCGTGCTAAAAAGTCCTAAAAAAGGGGAAAACAAGATTCCTTTGACAGTCTTAAAATTGATGAAATTTTTTAACTGATGTAACGATTGTTTTAAAAACAAATCTTCGGTAGTTTTAAAATAAAAGGCGTTACGTTTTATGTAATTTAAAATAGTTTCTTTTTTTTCATGTAATTTCAAATGAACTTCTTCTGCAAACTCTTCTAAATTGGCAGATGCTTTTAGTTGAGTTCCATCGGAATAAAAATAATTGGTAATGACATGTAATTTCTGATATTTAAATTGAAGTGAGCTTCCTTGTAAACTAGTTAATTCATCTACTAATCCGGGCATTGTAAATAGGGAAGGCCCTTTGTCGAACCGAAAACCGTTTAGATTAAGTTCACTTAATTTACCGCCAGGGTAACTGTTTTTTTCGAAAACGGTCACTTTAAAACCTTGGTTAGCTAATCGAATAGCTAACGCAAGACCAGCAATTCCAGCACCTATTATACCAACAGATTTTGTCATTATTATTTCTAAAATTCAACTGCTAAAATAATTTTTTTTCAAGATGACATATCTACAACAATAGTTAAATAATTCCTATCAACAAGAAGGATGTAATTAAGAATTTTCCAATTCAAAATTGAGCAAAAAATTAAAACCCCAACTTAATTGCTTAAGTTGGGATTTCATGTAAATAGATATTATTTTTATTCTCCTTTAGGAACAATTTTATTTTCTTCTCTTGGAGGTCTTGGTAAAAGTGCTTTTCTAGATACTTTTTCTTTTCTAGTTTTTGGATCTACACCCAAGTATTTTACTTGAAACACATCTCCCATTTTAACAACGTCTGAAACGTTTTCTGTTCTTTCCCAAGCCAATTCAGATACGTGTAATAAAACTTCGTTTCCTGGCGCATCAGTATATTCTACTACAGCACCAAAATCTAACATTTTAATTACTTTTACTTCATAAGCTTCACCCATTTGTGGTTTGAAAATGATAGAATCAATTTTCGCTAATACTTTAGCAATTCCATCAGGATCAGTTCCAAGAATTTCTACAACTCCTTGCTCATCTACTTCATTAATAACGATAGTAGTACCAGTAGCTTTTTGTAATTCTTGAATTACTTTTCCTCCAGGTCCAATTAAGGCACCAATGTAAGCACCAGGAATGGTTCTCATAATAATTTTTGGCGCGTGAACTTTAACATCACCATTTGGTTGAGGCAACGTTTCTAATAGTTTTCCTAAGATGTGTAAACGTCCTTCACGAGCTTGAGCCAACGCCTGCTCCATGATTTCATATTTCAATCCGTCAATTTTGATGTCCATTTGGCAAGCTGTAATTCCCTCAGAAGTTCCAGTTACCTTGAAATCCATATCTCCTAAATGATCTTCATCACCAAGAATATCAGATAAAACCGCAAAACGATCTCCGTCTGTAATCAATCCCATTGCAATTCCAGAAACTGGACGAATCATTTGAATACCAGCATCCATTAATGATAATGTTCCAGCACAAACAGTAGCCATAGAAGACGAACCGTTTGACTCTAACACTTCAGAAACCACACGAATCGTATAAGGACAATCTGCAGGAATCATGTTTTTTAAGGCTCTTTGTGCCAAGTTTCCGTGACCCACTTCTCTTCTTGAAGTTCCTCTTAACGGACGAGCTTCTCCTGTTGAAAATGGTGGGAAATTATAGTGTAAATAGAATTTTTCTTCTCCTTGTTCAGATGGTGAATCTATTTGGTTAGCTTCTCTAGAAGTTCCTAAAGTTGCTGTTGCCAATGCTTGAGTTTCTCCACGTGTAAACAATGCAGAACCGTGAACCGATGGTAAATAATCGACTTCACACCAGATTGGTCTGATTTCTGTAGTTTTTCTACCGTCAAGACGTGTGCCTAAATCTAAAGTTACATTACGAACCGCTTCTTTGTTGGTTTTGTAGAAATATTTAGAAACTAAATCTCCATTTTCTGCTAATTCTTCTTCTGTAAACAACCCTTTTACTTCTTCTTTTACAGCATCAAATGCAGCCGAACGTTCGTGTTTAGCCGAACCTTTACTAGCGATAGCGTAAATTTTATCGTAAGCCGCTGCTTTTACTTTAGCATAAATAGCGTCGTCAGATTTTTCAGTTTCGTAAGTACGAACTTCTTTTTTGCCAAAGGCTGACGCCAATCTTTCTTGGGCATCAATTTGAACTTTAATATGTTCGTGAGCAAATTTAATAGCCTCAACCATTTCTTTTTCTGAAATTTCTTTCATTTCACCTTCTACCATAGCGATAGAGTCTCTTGAAGCTCCAATCATCATATCAATATCAGACAATTCTAATTGTGCACGACTTGGGTTGATAATGAATTTACCATCAATTCTTCCAACTCTGGCTTCAGATATCAATGTTTCAAATGGAATGTCAGACAATGCAAGCGCTGCTGAAGCGGCTAATCCTGCTAAAGCATCTGGCATAACATCGTCATCATGTGACATTAATTGAATCATCACTTGCACTTCTGCATGATAGTCACTTGGGAAAAGCGGACGCAATACACGGTCTACTAATCTCATAGTTAGAACTTCGCTATCACTTGGACGCGCTTCTCTTTTAAAGAAACCTCCAGGAAAACGACCTGCTGCTGCAAATTTTTCACGATAATCTACCGTTAAAGGTAAGAAATCGATACCTGGACTTGCTTTTCTTGCGGATACTACTGTTCCTAAAATAACAGTTTTTCCAATTCTTACTACTACAGAGCCGTCTGCTTGTTTGGCTAAACGACCTGTCTCGATTGTGATGCTTCTTCCATCACCTAAATCGATTTTTTCTACAAATAATTGTGGAATCATAAATTTTTTCCTTTTCAGTTAAACATGGGTTCTAGCCTGCCTGTCGGCAGGCAAGTTGTGTTGTTGTTTGTAGTAGTTGTTGTATAAACCCAATGAAAAACTAAACTTTTTCTGCAATATGTATAAAAACAAAAAGAGGCGCGTGGGCACCTCTTTTTAATTGATTATTTTCTGATATTCAATTCTTTGATAATTTCACGGTATCTGTTGATTTCTTTTTTCTTCAGGTAATCAAGTAAAGCTCTTCTTTTACCTACTAGTAAAACTAATGAACGCTCCGTGTTGTAATCATGACGATTTTTCTTTAAGTGCTCAGTTAAATGTGTGATTCTGTGAGTAAATAAAGCGATTTGCCCTTCTGCAGATCCTGTGTTTTCTGCTTTTCCTCCGTGTTTAGCGAAGATTTCTGATTTTACTTCTTTTGTTAAGTACATGCCAATATTATTTTAAATGATTTTTATGTATGTCTTGCATTTATTGTAAGACGGTGCAAAAGTAATCTTTATTTTTAGAATTACAAGCGAAAAATTCATTTAAACGATTAATAATTAAAATGTGAAATTTTAGTTGTATTTTTTCTAAAATAATTTTGCAATCTCTTGATTCACAAACTCTAAAAAACGTTCGTCCTCCTCTGAAAAAGGATTTAAAACATGACTATCAATATCAATTTGTCCGATATTAGCTCCATTAACAAATAGTGGAACAACAATTTCAGACTTTACGGTAAAACTGCAGGCGATATAATTGTCTTGAGCTGCCACATCAGGAACAACAAAATTCTGATTCGAAACCGCTACTTGTCCACAAATTCCTTTCCCAAAAGGGATTACGTTATGGTCTGTAGGTTCTCCAACGTAAGGACCAAGAAGTAATTCTTCTTTTTCTCCATTTCTAAAATAAAAACCAACCCAATTGTAGTACTCAATATTGTTTTTTAATAAGGCACATATTTCAAATAATTTTTCATTTGTAGAAATATGATTCTGATTTAAAATGGTTTTAACTTTTGGTTTTAAGTTTTCAAGCAACATCGTTTTTTTTATGTAAAAGTAGTATTTGCATCCTACTTATATTTAATTAAATTTGTTAAAAAAATTCCTTGAAAACCTATTTTATTCAATATCGCCCTTTTTTACTTTTTCTTGTTAAGTTTTTTTTGGTATATTTTGTATTGACTTTTTCGTATAAATACTATTTGAATCATTTCGATAGTGTATTTCTTTTTCAGGTAGACGGATTTACTCAACTTGTTGCAAATCAAGTTAATTATGTTTTGATGTTTTTGGGTTATAATTCTAGTATTGTGCCTCATACAAATGAAGCTTCTATAAAATTAATACTAAACCAAATTTTTGTAGCCCGAGTGGTTGAAGGATGTAACGCTTTAAGTGTAATGATTCTTTTTGTAGCTTTTGTCGTGGCATTTACAGGGAAATGGTTGCACACAATATTGTTTATTATTGCAGGATGTTTGCTAATTCATATTTTAAATGTTTTCAGAATTGTAATGTTGAGTATTGCTTTGTTACAATATCCAGAGCAAGAGCATCTTTTACATGGAGTAGTTTTTCCTTTGTTTATTTATGGTGTTGTTTTTGGTTTGTGGTTTTTTTGGGTCAATAAATTTTCATTACATGTTAGAAAAAATGCTGAAAAATAAAATTAAAATTGGTTTTTTAATTGTTTTCATTTTCTTTTTAGTGCTCATTAGGTTATACGAAGACAAGTTTTTTTATGATCCTTTTTTAGATTATTTTAAAACAGATTATTTAAGAGTTACAGTGCCTGAATACAATGGATTTAAATTGTTTTTAGGAATTAGTTTTAGGTATTTCTTAAATACGATTCTTTCATTAGGTATTATGTATGTTCTTTTTTCGGATATAAAGTTTATAAAATTTACTACACTATTGTACTTTATATTTTATATCCTATTAATACTTGTCTTCTTTTTGGTTTTGAATTTCTCTACCAGTGAAAATAATTTTGTTTTATTTTACATAAGAAGATTTCTGATACAGCCTTTTTTTTTATTGCTATTTATTCCTGCATTTTTTTATCAAAAACAAAACAAATAGTTGATTTTCATAAAACAGAATAAACTTCAAATTATAACACCAATTTAATACAACCCTTTTTTCTTTTCCGTACCTTTGTTTTTATGAAGTTTAAAAAATATATAAGTATTTTTCTTGCCTTCTTCCTATTAGTTTCTAATGTAGGATTGGCTTTTAATGTACATTATTGCGGAAAAAATATTGCTTCAATTTCTTTAAAAACACCAATTTCTGATCAAAATTTTGAAAAAGGATGTTGCGAAAAAATCACTCCAAAAACGCATAGTTGTTGTTCAGACAAAGTTTTTAGTTTTCAACAAAAATCAGATAATTTGATTGTAAAAGCATTTTCCTTTCAAGTGGATTATATTTTTATTGTTGAAGAATGGAATCCAATTGTTTTTTATTCTGTTTCTAATTTCAAAAATTCTCAAATAACATCTTATTATTGCGATGCTAATGCGCCGCCACTTTTTAAGTTGTATCACCAATATATTTTTTACGCCTGATTTTAATGTTTATTTTAAGTCAAACCTTTTTTTATGGTTTGGTCTTAATTTTTATAATCATTAAAATCTATTTATTATGAAGAAATCAGCAATCCTTTTTATGCTGACTTTATTCTCGATTTATGCATTTTCTCAAGAAAATGAAGAAAAATTAGAGGAAGTCAAAGTGGTAACTAAGCGTAAAGGAATTCAAAAATCGCAAACAATAACAAGTAACACAACAGTTGTTACTAGCAAAGAATTACTAAAAGCGGCTTGTTGTAATCTAGCCGAAAGTTTCGAAACAAATCCATCTATTGATGTTAATTTTTCGGATGCTTTAACAGGAACAAAACAAATAAAAATGCTCGGATTAACAAGTCCTTACCTAATGATTACTGAGGAGAATATTCCGTCCGTTCGAGGAGCTTCTCAAGCCTACGGATTATCGTTTACTCCCGGTACTTGGGTAGAAAGTATTCAAATTACAAAAGGAGCGGGCAGTGTAGTAAATGGCTACGAAAGTATTTCTGGTCAAATAAATGCAGAACTCATCAAACCAATAAATGACATCCCTTTTTTCTTAAATGCTTATGGCTCTACAGATTCTCGTTTTGAATTGAATACCCATTTCAATACTAAAATTTCCGATAAATGGAGTAGTAGTTTGTTTCTGCATGGAAATACAAGAGTTTCTAAAATGGATAGAAACGAAGATGGTTTTTTAGACAATCCGTTAGCCAAACAAATCAATGTTATGAATCGTTATCAGTACTATAATGCCGATAAGGGTTTGGTAAGTTTTATTAATTTTCGTTATATGAACGACCAAAAGCAAACTGGAGAATTGCAATTTGAACCTATAAGAGATCAAGGGACTACTAATTTTTGGGGTTCTGAAATTAATACTGAACGGTTAGATGTTTCTACTAAAATAGGATACGTATTTAAAGATATCCCATATCAAAGTATTGGTTTTCAGAATGCGTTTAACAATCACAATCAGCAATCGTATTTTGGTTTAAATCAATACAATATTAAGCAAAGTAGTTATTATTCAAATTTAATTTTCAACTCAATTATTAGTAATACCATGCATAAATTTGCAACGGGTTTAAATTTTACATACGATAAATACCAAGAGTTTGTAAATGTCAAAGATTACAGCAGAATTGATAACGCAATTGGTGCTTTTTTTGAATATACCTATGATAATACCGACAATTTTAGCGTTATTCTTGGTGGGCGTGTAGATAATCACAATCGTTTAGGAACATTTCTTACTCCTAGATTACATTTAAGATATAATCCATGGGAAAAGGGAGTTTTGCGATTTTCTGCGGGAAGAGGAAAAAGATTGGCTAATATTTTTGCCGAAAACCAACAGCTTTTTGCTAGTTCTAGATCATTTGATATTTTAGATTCTAACGGAAAGATTTACGGATTAAATCCTGAAATAGCTTGGAATTACGGACTAAGTTTCTCTCAAAACTTTTTGTTTTTTGGCAAAAAGGCCGATATTGGATTTGATTTGTACAGAACCGATTTTCAAAATCAAGCCGTTGTAGATGTTATGAATTCGCCACAACAAGTTTTGTTTTATAATTTGAACGGAAAATCATTTGCTAACAGTTTGCAAATTGAATTCAACTATGAAATAATCAAAAATTTAAATTGGCGTTCAGCTTATAAGTTTTATGATGTAAAAACAGATTTTATTTCAGGAAATTTCCAGAAACCACTTCTGGCTCGAAAACGTTTTTTTGCTAATTTAGAGTTTGAAACTCCTATTACAGATAATGGCAAACAATGGAAATTTGATTATACTTTTAATTGGATTGGTCAACAACAATTGCCCAATACCGCCTCAAATTCTGGTACTGATAGATTGCTGGAATTTTCTTCTTCCTATTCGTTAATGAATGCTCAAATTACTAGAACTTTTTCTTCAACTTTTGAAGTATATATTGGTGGAGAAAACATAGGAAATTATACACAAGAAAAAGCGATTCTTGGCAATGATAATCCTTTTGGACCAAATTTTGATGCATCAATTGTATATGCACCAATTTTCGGACAAATGTATTATGCAGGTTTAAGGTTCAAAATAAAATTGTTTACAATTGCAATATCAAAAATCAATAACAATTTAAAAAAAAATAAAATGAAATCGAAGATTCACGAATACAAAAAAAGCAATTTAATAATGGTGACTAAAAATACAATTTTAGGAATGATGTTACTTTTTGTAACCTTTTCAATTCAAGCTCAAGAAACCCCGGGAGGAGCCGAAATGAACACAGCTAATAAGAATAAAAATGCCAAGTATACTTTTGAAGTAAACGGAAATTGTGAACAGTGCCAAAAGCGAATTCAAAAGGCCGCTTTTTCTGTTTCAGGTGTCAAATCGGCTTTATGGAATATAGAAACTCATGAGTTTAGTTTAATACTAAATGAGGAAAAAAGTTCAGTAATGAATGTGAAAAAAGCGATTGCAAAAGTAGGCCATGATACTAAGGATGTGAAGGCTACAAATGAGGATTATAACAACCTTCATTCGTGTTGTAAATACGATAGGCTATAATTGTAAATCCCTAAACCGTTAATAAAACTTTAAAGTAAAGTAATAAATTGTTGTTAAGCCAAATTATTCATACTTTCACGCACTGAAAAGCAAACAAACACGTATTTATGAGTAATTTCGATTGGACACAATTATTAAATCCTGAATTTTATATAACATTTACCATTGGCGGTATTCAAGTAGGTTTATACATTGTTTTGTTTATAATTTTTGCTGAGACAGGACTTTTTGCCGGTTTTTTTCTGCCGGGAGATAGTTTGCTTTTTTTAGCAGGTATTTACAGCCGTGATTTGATTGAAAATGTAACAACAGCTATTGAAAGTGATTTTATAATTGTTACCATATTGTCTCTTTTGATTGCAATTGCTGGAATACTAGGAAATATGGTTGGTTATTGGTTTGGTGCAAAAAGCGGTTACTATTTATTTAAAAAAGAAGATAGTTTTTGGTTTAAGAAAAAGTATCTTTTACAATCTAAAGATTTCTTCGAAAAATATGGAGGAAAGGCAATTATTTTTGCTCGTTTTCTGCCTATCTTCAGAACTTTTGCTCCCATTGTAGCAGGAATTGTTACCATGGACAAAAAGAAGTTTATGTTTTATAATGTGTTGAGCTCTTTTTTGTGGTCTTTTATTTTAATTTTCGCAGGACATTATTTATATGGTTTCTTTTTAGATAAGTTTGATATTGATTTAAAACATCACATCGAAAAAATCATAATATTAATTATTTTAATTTCTACCTTTCCAGTAGTTTTGAAACTATTTAAGAAAAGTCCTCAAGTTTAATTTAAATTAAAAAATCCGTCAAGAAAAGTTTTTCAAGACGGATTTTTTGCAATTAGATTAACTAATTATTACATCATACCTGGCATTCCGCCTCCCATAGGCATTCCGCCACCAGCATTTTCCTCTTTTATATCAACTAAAGCGCATTCAGTTGTTAAAATCATTCCAGCTACCGAAGCAGCGTTCTCTAAAGCGACACGGGTTACTTTTTTAGGATCAATGATACCTGCTTTTAGCATATCTACATATTCATCAGTTTTTGCATTATAACCAAAGTCACCTTTTCCTTCAGCTACTTTGGCAACAACTACTGAACCTTCAAGACCAGCATTTTCAACGATAGTTCTTAATGGTGATTCAACAGCACGAGATACAATTTGAATTCCTGTTGCTTCATCAGCATTATCAGCTTTAATTGATGCTAAACTAGACTTTGCTCTCAATAAAGCTACTCCACCACCAGCAACAATTCCTTCTTCAACTGCTGCGCGAGTAGCGTGTAAAGCATCATCAACTCTGTCTTTTTTCTCTTTCATTTCTACTTCAGAAGCAGCACCAACATACAAAACAGCTACACCACCAGCTAATTTAGCCAATCGTTCTTGTAATTTTTCTCTGTCATAATCAGAAGTTGTAGCTTCCATTTGACCTTTGATTTGGTTTACACGATTTTTAATTATATCGGCTTCACCAGCACCACTAACAAGAGTAGTATTATCTTTATCGATAGTTACTCTTTTAGCAGTTCCCAACATTTCGATGGTTGTATTTTCTAAAGTATATCCTCTTTCCTCAGAAATTACAGTTCCTCCAGTTAAAATAGCAATATCTTCTAACATTGCTTTTCTTCTATCCCCAAAACCAGGCGCTTTTACTGCAGCAATTTTTAATGCGCCACGTAATTTGTTTACAACTAGAGTTGATAACGCTTCACCATCTACATCTTCAGCAATAATCAATAATGGTTTTCCTGATTGAGCCACTGGCTCTAAAACAGGTAATAATTCTTTTAAAGAAGATACTTTTTTGTCGTATAAAAGAATATATGGATTTTCTAATTCTGCTTCCATCTTTTCAGGATTGGTTACAAAATATGGCGAAAGATATCCTCTGTCAAACTGCATTCCTTCTACAACATCTACATAAGTATCAGTTCCTTTGGCTTCTTCTACAGTAATTACACCTTCCTTGCCAACTTTTGCGAAAGCATTAGCAATTAATTCACCAATGACATCATCGTTATTGGCAGAAATAGAAGCAATTTGTTTTATTTTATCTGAGTCACTTCCTACTACTTTTGCTTGTTTTGCTAGGTCTGCAACGATAGCTTCAACAGCTTTGTCAATTCCTCTTTTCAAGTCCATTGGATTTGCTCCTGCTGCAACGTTTTTCAAACCTTCTTTTACAATTGCTTGAGCTAAAACTGTAGCCGTTGTAGTTCCATCTCCAGCCAAATCATTGGTTTTTGAAGCTACTTCTTTTACCATTTGAGCCCCCATATTTTCTAATGGGTCTTTCAATTCTATTTCTTTTGCAACAGTAACCCCATCTTTAGTAACGTTTGGTCCGCCAAAAGATTTTCCAATAATCACATTACGACCTTTTGGTCCTAAAGTTACTTTTACTGCATTTGCTAATGCATCAACTCCACGTTTTAATCCGTCACGTGCTTCAATATCAAATTTTATATCTTTTGCCATTTTTTTCATTGCGAGTTATGAAGTAATTTCATCCTCTTTTTTAAGTTATTGTTAATTAGCTCAATTGTTTAATTCGATTATATTATTGCTAAAATATCGTCTTCACGCATAATCAAATAATCTTTTCCTTCTAGTTTTAATTCAGTTCCAGCATATTTCCCGTAAAGAACAGAATCGCCAATTTTTACAGTCATGGTATGGTCTTTTGTTCCATTTCCTACTGCAACAACAGTTCCTTTTTGAGGTTTTTCTTTTGCTGTGTCAGGAATAAAAATGCCTGAAGCGGTTTTAGTTTCAGCTGCTACGGGTTCTATTAGAACGCGATCTGAAAGTGGTTTAATGTTTAAAGCCATAATAATTATATTTTTTTGTTAAATTAAATTTGATGAAAAACTAGTTTCAGAAACTATGCCAGCCCTTTGAAACTGACAATTTTACTTAAAAAAAATGCCAGCGTTGACAAGCTGGCATTATCTTTATTTTAATTTGAAACTATTTTTTTAGTGGTACTGCAGGTGCGTCAGTCTTAGTTTTTTCATTTTTTGAAGCAGGAGTTTCTTGTTTTGGAGCTGATGCCTCTGTTTGGTCAATGATTTTAGAGTCATTGTCACTTAAGCTCCCTGTAAAGCTTAAACTAGATAATAAAATTAATACAATTAATGCTGTTCCGAGATACCAAGTGCTTTTGTCTAAAAAGTCTGTAGTTTTTTGTACACCACCCATCATTTGTGATCCTCCTAATGAAGAAGATAATCCTCCACCTTTAGGGTTTTGAACCATAATTACTATGATTAATAAAAAACAAACTATTGTTATTAAAGCTAAAAAAATTGAAAATGTGCTCATTATTATTTATTATTTTGTTGTAAATTTTTAATATCTAAAATTCGGTCTGCAAAGAAACTACTTTTTTCTGGATATTTCAAAATTAATATTTGATAAGCTTGAATTGCTTTTTGATATTTCTTTTGTTCTAAATAAACTCTGGCTAAAGTTTCGGTCATCAAGTACGAATTATTTGAAATACTAGGCTCAAAAACAATAGTATTTACCTGAGAGTCGTGCTTTATTGGTGGAATTTTAGGACTAGTTTCTATAAACTTGTCAATTAATTCGTTTTTTTTTTGCTTCTCGAAATTTAATTCAGAAGTATTTTCATTATCTATTTCAATTTCTTCATCACGAATTATAGGCTTTAACTTTGAAAGTTGCAACCATTCTTGAAAAGAATGTTTCTCGTTTTTTGAAAAAACTAAAGGTTTTCCAATTTCTAAATTTTCAGCAATACTTTCTTCCGTTTTTTCTGCAATAATGGTTTCAATTGCAACATAATCCTTTTCAGAAGGAATTCTAAATTCAGGTTTTTCAACTGGTTTGTTCACTACAACAACAGTTTCTTGTTCAACAGCTGGTGTAGCATTTTTAATAGAAATAAGTATTGATTCTTCAACAGTATTTATCCTTTTCTCTAATTTAGGCGAATCGTCATTAATTATTTCAATTTCATTTACAGGAATTTCAAGTAATTCTGCTACTTTTCTATCGTATAATCCTTTTTGAATGGTTACAAATGAATCGGAAGTAATAAAATCAAATAAAACGGTTCTATCTGTAGTATGTGCAGCTGTTATTTTTAAAGCATAATTGTATTTAAAACTATTTTGATTGTATAATCCTTTTAGATATAAGGCTCGTGCACTCTGAAAATAAGGAAACTCTTGCGCAATTTTTTCCAAAGTAATACTCTGAATGTCATTTATAGCATTCGGATTATTAATTAAGGAAGTATATTCAACTACGTTCAAAATTAGTTTTTGTTTTTACAGATGAACAAATTAACTCTAAAAATTACCATTTTGCAAGTGATTCATTAAAAATATCTTGCGTTATTCTTTCGAAAATTTCATCCAATGCCGCAGCTAGCTTTGCACCCACTAATTGGTCCGTTCCTGAATAATTATGAAAAAAAGAAAACGTTTTCTCAAAATTATCTGCTTCTTTGTTTTTATTGGTAAACTGAACTTTTATTGTAATGGTTAAAGTGCTTTGCGCGGCTCTTTGATCAGCAGTTGCAGTTGTTGGGCTAACTCTATAATCAATAATTTCGCCCTCGTACGTTAAATCGCCACCAGAATTTACTAAATTTAAATTGGTTTGATTTTGAATTAAATCCTGCAATTCTAGCGTAAATGTTCGTTCTATTCCGGGCTCAATCAAAGGTGCATTATTCCGAAAATAATTCACTTGAAAAGTTTTAGCATCAATTTTTCCTGTTCCTGTAAAATTGTAAACCGAGCAACTGTTAATGCTAAAAGCGATGAGTAAAAAGAGTATAGATTTAATGTAATTCATTTTCTAAAATAAAAAGACAAAGATATTCTTTACAATGGTTAATTATCAATTTTTAATTATCAATTTACTTACAAATCAAACTGTTTTATTTTCCGGTACAATGTTCTTTCAGAAATGCCGAGTTCATCGGCTGCGGCTTTCCGTTTTCCTTTATTTTTTTCTAATGATTTTTTAATCATTTCAATTTCTTTTTGCTCTAAGCGCAAGACTTCTTCTTCTTCTATCGTTTCGGCAAACAAATAATTGTCATCGTTTTCTTCAAAGTCATCATCTGAGTTTTGATTTGTGAAAACTGGAGTTCTTGGCTCTTCTTCGAATGAAATTTCACTTTCATTTTCTTTAGAACCATAAATTTTTTGAATTAAATTTGGATTGATTTCCTGAGCTTTGGCAGCGCCGTTTTTCATTAACTCTAAAGTCAGTTTTTTCAGGTCGTTTAAATCGCTTTTCATATCAAAAAGCACTTTGTACAAAATATCTCTTTCGGTACTGAAATCACTTTCGGCTTTTTTATCTTTAATTACAGAAGGCAAATTACTTCCTTCTGCGGGCAAATAAGATTGTAAGGTTGCACCAGAAATGTCTCTATTGGTTTCTAAAACTGAAATTTGCTCGGCGACGTTTCGTAATTGACGAATGTTTCCACTCCAACGAAATTTTTGCAAGACATTAATAGCGTTATCATCTAATTTTAAAGGTGGCATCTTGTATTTATGGGCAAAATCGGCAGCAAATTTTCTAAAAAGCAAATGAATATCTTCTTTTCGCTCCCGCAAGGGCGGTAAAGTAATATCAACGGTGCTCAATCGATAATACAAATCTTCTCTAAATTTACCTTTCTCTATTGCTGTAAACAAATTTACATTAGTCGCCGCCACGATGCGGACATTTGTTTTTTGTACTTGTGATGATCCTACTTTCAGAAACTCACCGTTTTCTAGAATTCTAAGCAAACGAACTTGAGTAGTCAAAGGCAATTCACCTACTTCATCAAGGAAAATAGTTCCGCCATTAGCAACTTCAAAATAGCCTTCACGAGTATTTGTAGCTCCTGTAAATGCGCCTTTTTCATGTCCAAAAAGTTCACTATCAATAGTTCCTTCCGGAATGGCACCACAGTTTACTGCAATGTATTTCCCATGTTTACGATGAGAAAGCGCATGAATAATTTTAGGAATATTCTCTTTTCCTACGCCACTTTCTCCTGCAACTAATACCGAAATGTCTGTAGGAGCAACCTGAATGGCTTTCTCTATTGCACGATTGAGTTTTGGGTCATTCCCAATAATTTCAAATCGTTGTTTTATTGATTGTACAGTTTCCATAATTATTTTTTGCCACAGATTAAAAAGATTTTCACAGATTTTTAATCTTTATTATAATGCATATCTTTTGTAATGAAGTGATTTTGTTTGAAAATTAACTAACAATCCGATTTCTGAATTGGCAAGTTTTAAGTAGTTTAAAACTTGAGCAATGTGTTCGTTAAAAAATTCTTTAACAGCTTTAACTTCCAGTATTATATCTTCATTCGCTATGAAATCGGCATAAAATTTATGAGGTAATATTTTCCCCTTATACTCAATCGAAAATTCTTTTTCTCTTTCAAATGGAATGTTATTTTCTTTAAATTCAATTTCTAAAGCGTCTTTATATATTACTTCTAACAAACCTGGACCAAGATTACGATGAACTTCCATGCAAATGCCAATAATTTTATAAGTTTCTTCTTCTCTGTAACCTTCCATTATTTTCTCTTTTTTTATTTGCTACAGATTCATAACGTTTAAAGGATTTCAAAAATCTGTGAAAATCTTTTTAATCTGTGGCTAAAACTAATTCATATCAGAATAATCAACTGCTTTTCCTTTCAAAGTACCACTAGTGCAACTACTAATTTTAACATTGACGAAATCACCAATTTTATAATTCTCTTTTGGAAAAACTACTGTAATACTTTGCGAATTTCTTCCTGAAAATTCTTCTACTGATTTTTTTGAAACTTTTTCGACCAAAACTTCTACGGTTTGTCCTATAAATTCTTCAGAGCGAAACCAAGCATGCTTTTGTTGTAAATCAACTATTTCTTGTAATCTTCTAGCTTTCGTTTCTTCAAGAACATCGTCCTTCATTTTACGACCTGCTAAAGTGCCTGGCCGTTCTGAATAGGAATACATGTAACCGAAATTATATTTTACATAATTCATTAAACTTAAAGTGTCTTGATGATCCTCTTCGGTTTCGGTGGGGAAACCGGCTATCATATCTTGACTAATTGAAGCGTTTGGAATAATAGCTCTTATTTTATCAATCAAAGTCATGTATTCTTCGCGAGTATGCAAACGATTCATTTCTTTAAGAATTCGATTACTTCCCGACTGAACTGGCAAGTGAATATGTTTGCAAATGTTATTGTATTTCGCAATCACATGTAATACACTTTCGTGCATATCCTGTGGATTGGAAGTCGAAAATCGAATACGCATTTTAGGAAAACCGATAGCAGCCATTTCTAGTAATTGGTCAAAATCGATAGCAGTTGCTTTCTGTATTTCGGATGCGTTTTCAAAATCTTTCTTCAGTCCCCCGCCGTACCAAAGGTAGCTGTCTACATTCTGACCTAAAAGTGTAATTTCTTTAAATCCTTTGTTCCATAAATCCCGAATTTCTTCCATAATACTTTGAGGATCACGGCTTCGTTCTCTTCCACGAGTAAAAGGGACTACGCAAAACGTACACATATTATCACAACCCCTAGTGATAGAGACAAGTGCTGTAATTCCGTTGCTCATTAAGCGCACAGGCGAAATATCGCCATAGGTTTCTTCTTTACTCAAAATTACATTTATTGCGTCTCTGCCTTCTTCAACTTCGTTTAATAAATTCGGTAAATCTTTATAGGCATCAGGGCCTACAACTAAATCTACAATTTTTTCTTCTTCAAGAAATTTGTCTTTTAATCGCTCAGCCATGCATCCCAATACACCTACTTTCATTTTAGGGTTAACTCGTTTTACGGCATTGTATTTTTCTAAACGTTTGCGAATCGTTTGCTCGGCTTTATCACGAATTGAGCAAGTGTTAACCAAAACCAAATCGGCTTCTTCTAAAATAGACGTTGTGTTATAGCCATTTCCAGACAAAATAGAGGCTACAATTTCTGAATCCGAAAAATTCATGGCACAACCATAACTCTCTATAAAAAGTTTTTTAGTATTTTCAGGTTTATATTCTAATACAAGACTTTCTCCTTGTTTGCTTTCGTCAATAATTTTTTCCATTACATTTTTTCAAAACACAAAGATAATGTAATTTCAAACAATATGACAAGATGTCAGTTTTGATTTAACAATTTTTTTTGAAAAACGATGTTGATGCTATTTAAGTCCTATTTTTAAATTAAGTTACTTGTTGATTTCGAAAGACTTGTTTGAGTTTTTAGTTATAGAAATCCTTTCTTGATTGCTCAAATAGCTTTATTCATTATTCAAGACTAAATATCAGTCTCCAAAATTTCAAAACTTTTTTTTGGATTTAAAAAGACCAAAAATTTATTCAAACTGATGATATTTAAAAAAATCTTCTACTTTTGTTCCAGAAAAACAAACCAATGGCAAAGAATTTAGTAATAGTTGAGTCACCAGCAAAAGCAAAAACCATCGAAAAATTTCTTGGATCAGATTACCAAGTTGAATCTAGTTATGGTCATATTGCAGACTTGCCTTCCAAAGAAATAGGGGTAGATGTCGAAAACGGATTCAAACCCAAATATGAAGTTTCGCCTGATAAAAAAGCACTCGTTACAAAGCTTAAAGGATTAGCTAAAAATGCTAATATGGTTTGGCTAGCAAGTGATGAGGATCGTGAAGGGGAAGCTATTTCTTGGCATTTATCAGAAGAATTAAAATTAGATAAGAGCAAAACGAAAAGAATTGTTTTTCACGAAATCACCAAATCTGCTATTTTAAAAGCAATTGATAATCCTCGAGAAATTGATTATAATTTAGTCAATGCGCAACAAGCGCGAAGAGTTTTAGATCGATTGGTGGGCTATGAATTATCACCAGTATTGTGGAGAAAAATTAAAGGAGGTTTGTCTGCTGGAAGAGTGCAATCGGTTTCTGTGCGATTAATAGTTGAAAGAGAACGTGAAATTCAAAATTTTAAAGCTACAGCAAGTTATTCGGTAGTTGCAGAATTTGTAAACGAAGCAGGGAAAACTTTTAAAGCTAAATTACCAAAGAATTTTAACACCAAAAAAGAAGCTCAAGATTTCTTGAATAAGAATATAGGCTCGTCTTATAAAGTTTCTGATTTAGAAACCAAACCTACAAAAAAATCACCAACAGGTCCTTTTACAACTTCAACATTACAACAAGAAGCTGCACGAAAATTGTATTTACCTGTTGGAATTACAATGCAGTTGGCACAACGATTATACGAAGCGGGATTGATTACTTACATGAGAACAGACAGTGTCAATCTTTCGAAAGATGCTATGGATGCAGCTCAAGCAGAAATTATCAAATCGTACGGAAAGGAATTTTCAAAACCCCGAACATTTGTAAATAAAAGTAAAGGAGCACAAGAAGCACACGAAGCAATTCGTCCAACAGATATGTCTAGGCATACTGTAAATATTGACCGTGATCAAGCGCGGTTGTATGATTTAATCTGGAAAAGAACTTTAGCTTCACAAATGAGTGATGCTGAATTGGAAAGAACTAACGTTAAAATCGTAGCCAATAATCATGGTGAAATTTTTACTGCTTCTGGAGAAGTAATTAAATTTGAAGGGTTCTTAAAAGTATACCTTGAGGGAAATGATGATGATGAAGATGAGCAAGAAGGAATGCTACCTGCCATGAAAGTAAATGAAAAGTTACAAAACAATTACATTACTGCAACCGAAAGATACTCTCGTGCTGCGGCTAGATATACAGAAGCTTCTTTAGTAAAAAAATTAGAAGAATTAGGAATAGGTCGTCCTTCAACTTACGCGCCAACTATTTCTACTATTATTAATAGGAATTATGTTGAAAAAGGAAACTTAGAAGGACAAGAGAGAAACTATACCCAATTGACTCTGCAGTCGGGGAAAGTTACAGATAAAACTTTAAAAGAAAATACAGGCTCCGATAAAGGTAAATTAGTCCCAACGGATATTGGGACAATTGTTACTGATTTTTTGGTAAAGAATTTTGGGGCTATTTTAGATTATAATTTTACTGCTAAAGTAGAACAAGATTTCGATGAGATTGCTGAAGGAAACATCAATTGGACAAAAATGATGCAGGAGTTCTACGATAAATTTCATCCCAACGTAAAAGACGTGGAAGCCAATGCTGATAGAGAAAGTGGTGAACGAATTTTAGGAAAACACCCTGAGTCTGGTAAAACAGTTTTAGTTCGTCTAGGAAAATTTGGGGCAATGGCTCAAATAGGAGATTCTGAAGATGAAGATAAGAAATTTGCAAGTTTAAGACCAGAACAAAATATCGGAAATATAACTCTTGAAGAAGCACTGAATTTATTTTTACTTCCAAAAGCATTAGGTATATATAAAGGAGAAGAAGTAGAGGTAAGTTTAGGTCGTTTTGGACCATTTATTAGATTTGGAAAAGTATTCGTTTCCTTGCCAAAAGGAGAAGAACCATTAGATGTAGATTTAGAAAGAGCCAAAGTTTTAATTGATGAAAAAGCTTCAGCCGATGCACCAATTGCAGTATATAAAGGAGAAGCTGTTCAAAAAGGAACGGGAAGATTTGGTCCTTTCCTTAAATGGAATGGTATATTTATAAATGTAAGTACGAAATACAACTTCAATAATTTATCTCAACAAGATATAGAAACAATAATTGAAGATAAGCTTCAAAAAAACATTGATAAAGTAATTCACAATTGGGAAGCTGAAGGAATTCTAGTTCAAAAAGCAAGATGGGGAAGGTCAGAAATCACTAAAGGTAAAATTAAAATAGAATTAAGTAAAGACATTGATGCGTCAAAATTAACATTGGCAGAAGTTCAAGAAATGATTGAAAAGAAGTCTCCTGCAAAAAAAGCTACAGCAGCAAAAAAACCTGTAGCTAAAAAGAAAGCTACAAAAAAGAAATAAAAAATGGAATTTGATTTTCTTTCCCCTTTAAATAGTGATATATTAGATTTTGTCAATGAACTTTCTTCCCAGCATTTGGGTAGCAAAATAGTTTTGCATACAAAATCGGATTTTCCAGATTTAGATAAAATTAAAATTGCTGTAATTGGTGTTATTGAGAATAGGGGAGATGCAAATGCCACAAGTGACGTTAGTCTATTTCATATTAGAAAAGAATTGTACGGTTTGTTTCCTGGTAATTGGGATGTATCTATTGCAGATTTAGGAGATATTAATTCTGGAAACACAAAAGAAGATACCTACTTTGCATTACAAAAAGTTTCAGAAACTTTAATTAAAAACAGAATTTTACCAATAATTATTGGTGGTTCTCAGGATTTGACCTATCCTATGTATAGAGCCTACGACCAATTAGAACAAATGGTTAATTTAGTTGCTATCGATAGTAAATTCGATTTCGGAAAAGAAAATGAATTTGTATTAGCCTCATCTTACTTAACTAATATTATTTTAAACGAACCAAACAATCTTTTTAATTATAGTAATATTGGTTTTCAAACCTATTATAATTCGCAGGAAGAAATAGATTTAATCGAGAAATTGTTTTTCGACGCCTACAGATTAGGCGATATTTCTAATAATATTTCAATAGCCGAGCCTGTCTTAAGAGATGCCGATATCGTTGTAGTAGATTTAACATCTATAAAATCATCTGATTCAGGTAATTTTATTACATTTACACCTAACGGTTTTACTGGAAAAGAAATATGTGCTTTATCTAGATATTCAGGAATAAGCGATAAGGTCTCTTCCTTTGGGATATTTAATCACAACAATTCAAAACAAGAGGCAGTTTTAATTGCTCAAATTATTTGGTATTTTATTGAAGGTTTTCATTACAGGTCAAATGAGTATCCTTTTGGAGATAAAGAAAATTACCTTAAGTACATCATTCCTTTTGACAATGAAGAATTAATTTTTTATAAAAGTAACAAAACAGATAGATGGTGGTTAGAGGTTTCTTTTAGTTCGGTTTCAAACAATAAACTAAAGAGAAATACGTTATTACCATGTTCTTACGATGAATACTTGTCAGCTTGTAATCAGGAATTACCTGAAAGATGGTGGAAAGTGCAAAGAAAGAATAATCTTTAATAAGAAAAATAGAAAAAGAAGTAATAAAAGTAAGAAAATTATACTTAAATTAATATTTTTTACGTATTTAATCGTAAAATAATGTATTTAATCGTCAAAATATTTTTTTTTATAATTTTAAAAAGTTAGTTTTGTGTTATTATTTAACACATATTTAAATAAATAGTTGCTTTTTTAAAAAAAAATAAATAGGTTTACGCCCTTAAAATATGAATACATACATAACCCAGATTTATATGAAAAAATTAATTGCTTTTACAGTCATTTCAGCTTTGCTGGTAGGTTGTGGCAGATCAGGTGACAAAGGTGAATTAGTTGGAGTTAAAGGAAAAAAATGGAATCCTGAGAAACCTTTCGGTATGACTTTAGTGCCAGGAGGTGCTTTTATCATGGGTAAATCAGATGATGATCTAGCTAATGTGCAAGATGCTCCAACAAAAACAGTTACTGTAAGATCTTTTTATATGGATGAAACTGAAATTACAAATAGCGAGTATCGTGAGTTTGTTGAATGGGTTAAAGATTCAACAATGCGTGTTCGATTAGCTATTTTAGCGGATGAAGTTGGAGGTGGAGGAACAGCTGGCGGAGGTGCAAAAGGAAAAGGAGGAAAAAGCGCAGGGAGCATTGCTGATTTTGCTTTTAACGATGCTGATCCTGCTAAAATGACTGCTTATGACAAGTATATGTATGAAAACTATTACAGTGTTGGAACAGCTGATGATGCTTATGCTGGAAGAAAATTAAATAGAAAGGTTAAGTTAATTACAGACACTTCTAAATATCCTGACGAATATTACACTGAAGTTATGGATACCATGTATCTTCCAGTAGCAGAATCTTTCAACGGTTTGAGGACTATAGATGTAAATAAATTAAAATTCCGTTATTCTTGGATGGATATACAAGCAGCCGCTAAAGCTAAAACTGGTAAACGAAAAGATTTTATTAAAACTGAGCAAACTAAGGTTTATCCTGATACAACCGTTTGGATAAAAGACTTCTCTTATTCATATAACGAGCCTATGCATAATGATTATTTATGGCATGAAGCATATTCTCAATATCCAGTTGTTGGAGTAAATTGGAAACAAGCTAAAGCATTTTGTGCTTGGAGAACCTTAAAAAAGAATATCTACATCAAATCAAAAAAGAAAGGCGGCGATTTAATTAATACTTTCAGATTGCCTACTGAAGCTGAATGGGAATATTCTGCTAGGGGAGGTTTAGAGTCTGGAACTTTTCCTTGGGGAGGTCCTTATTCTAAAAACGATAGAGGTTGTTTCCTTGCTAACTTCAAGCCAAATAGAGGTGATTATGCTGCCGATCAGGCTTTGTATACAGTAGAAGCTAAGTCGTACGAGCCCAATGGTTATAATCTTTATAACATGGCTGGTAACGTAGCTGAATGGACTGATTCTTCATACGATGCAGGAGCTTACGAATATGTTTCTAGTATGAATCCTAGTGTAGGCGATTTGAAAAACATGCGTAAAGTAGTTCGTGGTGGATCGTGGAAAGATGTGGCTTATTTTTTACAAGTAGGAACGCGTGATTTCGAATATGCAGATACTGCAAGAAGCTATATCGGTTTTAGAACCGTTCAGGATTATATGGGAACAGTGACTACTGGAAAAGCACCTAAAAGATAAATTTTAAACTCAACAAATTAAATTAACTTAACCAATTAAATTTTTTATTATGGCATTTTTAAGCAAAAAGGTAATGAATTTCTCCTACGGAATGGGAGCAGCAGTAGTAATCGTAGGGGCATTATTTAAAATACAACACTGGCCTGGTGCAAGTGCATTATTAATTATAGGTCTTATGACTGAAGCATTAATTTTTGGTTTATCTGCTTTTGATCCAGTTGACAAAGAATTAGATTGGTCTTTAGTTTATCCTGAATTGGCAGGTGGTGAAGCTAAAGGAAAATCAGCTAAGAAAGAAGATTTAGCTGATGCTCAAGGATTGCTTTCTCAAAAATTAGATGCTATGTTGAAAGAAGCTAAAATCGATGCTGAGTTGATGACAAGCTTAGGAGATAGTATTAAAAATTTCGAATCGGCTGCAAAGGGAATATCTCCTACTGTAGATTCTATAGCTTCAACTAAGAAGTACAGTGAAGAACTAAATCTAGCTGCTGCTCAAATGGAGTCATTGAATAGTTTATATAAAATTCAATTAGAAAGTGCTTCAAGAAATGCGCAAATAAACAATGAAGTTGCAGAAAACAATATAAAATTAAAAGATCAAATGCAGTCATTAACCTCTAACTTGTCTTCATTGAACAATGTTTATGGTGGAATGCTTTCTGCAATGAGTAATAAAGGGAATTAGTATCTCACTACATTTTTAATATAAATCAAAATTAACTAGAAAAAATGGCAGGAGGAAAATTAACCCCTAGGCAGAAGATGATTAACCTTATGTACTTGGTTTTCATCGCAATGTTGGCATTAAATATGTCAAAAGAAGTATTAACCGCATTCGGTTTGATGAATGAGAAGTTTGAAGGTGTTAATAAGTTTTCTGAAGATTACAATAAAAGTTTGTTGTCAACTTTAGAACAAAAAGCTGAAGATGATCCTACACGTTTTAAGGCTCCTTTGGATAAAGCAAATCAAGTTCAAGCTATTTCTAAAAAACTTTACGTTTACCTTGCTAATTTAAAAGCTGATGTTTCTAAAGAATTTGAAAGAGATGAGAAAACTGGAAAGTTGCCTTACGAAGCAATGGATAAAGGGAGTTACATCGATGAAAATTGGTTTAAAGGAGATGGTTATTCTCCAAAAGGTACTGAAATAATTTCTACTATTGAAAATTATAAAAAAGACATTATTGCTGTTTTTGGAAATGATGTTAAGTATCAACCAATTATTAATAATATCAAAACTAAATTTAATTTAGATAATGTAAAAGACAAAGACGGCGTTTCTAAAAAGTATTTGTCTTATCATTTCGAGTCTTTTCCAGCAGTTGCTTCAATTGCAAAATTGACTAGTATGGAAAATGATGTTCATGCAACCGAACAAGATATTTACAATGCCTTAATTGGAAATACAATTGCTCAAGCAGCTTCTTTGAAAAATTTTCAAGCAATGGTAATTTTAGAAAAGAATGTATTTTTCGAAGGTGAAACCGTAAAGGGTAAAGTGGTATTAGGAAAATATGATGCAAATACTGTTCCTACTAGCTTCTCAGGACCGGGTAAAATCGAGAATGGACAAGCTGTGATCTCTATGACCGCTGGTGGTGTTGGAGAAAAGACTATTAATGGTACTTTCTCTTTTATGGAAGATGGAAAACCAGTGCCTTTGAAATTTGAAGGTAAATATGTAGTAGTTCCTAGACCTAATTCAGCAACCATTTCAGCAGATAAGATGAATGTGGTATATAGAGGTGTTACTAACCCAATGACTATATCATTTGCAGGTGTATCTGATAAAGATGTTACTGCTAGTGCTCCTGGTATGACTAAAGCAAGTGGTACTGGAAAATACGAAATACGTCCTGGTTCTGGTACTGAATTAGCTATAAATGTTAATGCTAAACTACCCGACGGTAAAACGGTTTCCGATAAAAAAGTATTTAGAATTAAAAGTATACCTGCACCAACTGGATGTATAGGAGGCGATTATGGTTCTGTTAAAGGCGCCAAGTCACGTTTAGAAGTATCTCAAATTACTGCTAAAATGTTAGATTTTGATTTTGAAGTTAAACTAAAAGTTACTTCTTTTAGTTTAAAAGTAACAGGTCAAGCTACTGTAATTGTTAATGGCGATAGAGTAAATGCCCAATGTAAAGCTGCACTTGCAAAAGCAGGAAGAGGTGATCTAATAGTAATTTCAGATATCAAAACTAAATTAGAAGGATCTGATATTTTATTATCAAGAACAGCTCCAGTTACTTACGAAATACAATAATAATTTAAGTTAGAAAACGTTATTGTCTTATCATAACTTAAAATTTTAAATCATGAAGTATAGAAATTTTTTAATCGTCATAGCTGTTGTTTTTGGAAGTTTTTCTTCATTTGCTCAGTCTAATTTGCTTAATGCTAAAGTTCCTTCTGAAATTGGGAAGAAAACACCAGCACAACTTATATCTGATAATGATAAGCCTTTAGCTTATGGTTATGTTCACGATAGAGATGTCTTGTTGGGTAAAACCATCTGGGAAACTATAGATTTAGATGAAAGAATTAACTTTCCATTGTATTATCCAATTGATACCGCAAATATTGGTAAAGAAAGAAGATCTTTATTTGATGTTTTACTAAAAGGTATAAAAGAGGGTAAAATTACTGAAGTATATACCGATAGTTATTTCAATACAAAAAAGACATTTAAGGATATGAGTTCTTCTTTTACATATGTTGATACAACAGATGCTGGTAAAGAAGAGATTAACAATTTTCCTGAAGATTACAAATCTGGTAAAAAAGTTTTAGACCCTCAGTATATTAATACTAAAGAGTTAGGAGCGATTGACATTTCTGATTATAAAATTAAGGGATATTGGTATTTTGACAAACGTCAAAGCGAATTAAAATATAGACTCCTAGGCATTTGTCCTATATCTCCTGAAGCAAAAGAGATAGGGGCAGAAAACCAAGATTTAATCGAATTATTTTGGGTCTATTTTCCTGCTGTCAGAGATGTACTTCATGAAGCAAAAGCTTTTAATGATAGAAACTCTGCTATGCCAATTACTTTTGACCATCTTTTAAATTCAAGACGTTTTAATGCAGTTATTTATAAAGAAGAAAATGTATACGGTGATAGAGAAATTGCTGAGTACATGAAAGAGAATTCGCAGATGCAATTGTTAGAATCTGAAAGAGTTAAAGACAAGATTCGCGATTTCGAACAAGACATGTGGAATTACTAAAGTAATTACAATTTATACTAAAACTCTTATCATTGATAAGAGTTTTTTTAATTTTAGACTATGATAGATTATTTAATTATAGGTTCAGGATTGGCAGGTATTGCGTTTGCAGAAACTGCTCTTAATAATAATAAGTCGATTTTAGTCATTGATAATGATAGCGAATCATCTTCTAAAGTAGCGGGTGGCTTATACAATCCAGTAATCTTAAAAAGATTTACACCTATTTGGAATGCTCAAGAACAGCTAAATGAATTAACGAGTTTTTATACAAAATTAGAAAGTAAACTTGGAATTCAAGTTGATTTTAAAATGCCAATATTTAGAAAATTCTTTTCTATTGAAGAACAAAATAATTGGTTTGTCGCATCAGACAAAATGAATTTATCTCCCTTTCTTTCTACAAATCTAATTACAAAAAAAATTATTGGACTAGATTCTCCTTTTGATTTTGGTGAAGTAAAGCAAACGGGCTACGTTGATGTTGCTTCATTAATAGAAAAATACAAATCTTATTTAATCAATAATAATTTGCTTTTAAACGATTCATTTAATTATTCCGTTTTAAAATCAAGTTTGGATGGGCTTAAATACAAAGATATTTCGGCAAAGCATATTATTTTTGCTGAGGGTTTTGGTATGCATTCTAATCCTTATTTTAATCATTTACCATTAGACGGCACAAAAGGAGAATTGTTAATTATTAAAGCTCCAAATCTTGATCTCAATGTAATTGTTAACACAAGTGTGTTTATTTTGCCTTTAGGCAATAATTTGTATAAAGTTGGAGCAACATATAATTGGGAAGATAAAACCAATACGCCAACTGATGAAGGTAAACAAGAACTTATAGTTAGAATTAAAGATATTCTTAACTGTGATTTTGAAATTGTCTCTCATTTTGCTGGAGTTCGCCCTACGGTAAAAGATAGAAAACCATTGATTGGAACTCATATCATATTCAAAAACATTCATGTTTTGAATGGACTAGGGACAAGAGGCGTAATGCTTGCTCCAACTTTAGCAAAGGTATTATTCGAATCTATTGAATATGGAGTTCCTATTTCTAGAGATATCAATATAGAAAGGTACGAAAAGAAAAAATAAATTATTTTTTGGTATTTGCATTATAGGAAACAAACATATTAATGTATATGTTTCTCGACAATCTCAAAATTAGCGGTGTTAAAAAAATAATTGCCAAAATTATACTTACAAAAGAAAACTTTAAACTTTTATGAAGCATAACAGAGGTAATTATGAATGTTCCAATGCCAAGCGCTACATTTAATCCATAGCTTACATACATGGCGCCATAAAAAAAAGAAGGTTCTATTTGATATTTTAAACCACAACTACTGCAGTTTTCATTCATTTTTAACACATTCTTTAAATGATACGGATTTTTATCTGCATACATGCTTTCATTTTGGCATCTAGGACAACTTCCTGTTAAAATACTATTTAGTTTGGATCCTTTTTTTAACATTTGCAATTATTTTTAACAAAGGTACATTTTTAGTTTGCTATCAATGTAAAATTAATCACAAACTATGCTTAATATTCATAATTTATCAGTTTCGTTCGGAGGTTCATATTTATTTGAAGAAGTAACTTTCCGATTAGGAGCGGGAGACCGAGTTGGTCTTGTAGGTAAAAATGGTGCTGGAAAATCGACCATGCTTAAAATTTTAGCAAAAGATTTCGAACCAGATTCTGGAAGTATTGCAACCGAGAAGGAAGTTCGAATGGGTTTTTTACGTCAAGATATCGATTTTGAGCAAGGCAGAACCGTTCTTGAAGAAGCCTATGAAGCATTTGTTGACATAAAGATTGTTGAAAAAAAATTAGAAGAAATCAATCATCAATTGGTTACTAGAACCGATTATGAAAGTGAAGAGTTCAGTCAAATTATAGAAGATTTATCCGATTATACCCATCGCTTTGAACTATTAGGTGGGTACAATTATGTAGGAGATACTGAGAAAATTCTTTTGGGCTTAGGATTCAAAAGAGAAGTTTTCGATAATCAAACCGAGACTTTTTCTGGTGGTTGGCGCATGCGAATTGAATTGGCTAAATTATTATTGCAAGCAAATGACGTATTGCTTCTTGATGAGCCAACCAATCACTTGGATATCGAAAGTATCATTTGGTTAGAAAGTTTCCTTAGAAATTACCCAGGAGTTGTAGTAATTGTTTCGCACGATAAAATGTTTTTAGACAATGTAACCAACAGAACCATCGAAATTTCTCTTGGTAAGGCTTATGATTTCAATAAACCCTATTCTCAATATCTTGAATTGCGTCATGAAATTCGCGAAAAACAATTGGCAACCCAAAAAAACCAAGCCAAGAAAATAGAAGAAACCGAAAAATTAATCGAAAAATTCCGTGCTAAAGCTTCCAAAGCTTCTATGGCACAGTCGTTAATTAAGAAATTAGATAAAGTAGAGCGCATTGAGGTCGATGAAGACGATAATTCAGTAATGAACATTACTTTTCCAGTTTCGAAAGAGCCAGGAAGAGTTGTTATTGAAGCAGATAATGTTACTAAAAGCTACGGTGACAAAGTTATTCTTAAAGATATAAATCTATTAGTAGAACGGGGAAGCAAAATTGCTTTTGTTGGGCAAAACGGTCAAGGAAAATCCACTTTTATCAAAGCTATAGTTGATGAATTTGAGTATCAAGGTTCAATTAAATTAGGACACAACGTACAGTTGGGGTATTTCGCTCAAAATCAAGCAGAATATCTCGATGGCGAAATTACGCTACTGCAAACCATGGAAGATGCCGCAATGGACACCAACCGAATGAAAGTGCGCGATATGCTAGGCTCATTCTTGTTTCGTGGCGATGATGTCGAGAAAAAGGTAAAAGTACTTTCTGGTGGCGAAAGAAACCGTTTGGCATTATGCAAATTGTTACTGCAACCCATCAATGTCTTGTTAATGG
Organism: Flavobacteriaceae bacterium; assembly: GCA_947457255.1. Lineage (GTDB taxonomy): Bacteria > Bacteroidota > Bacteroidia > Flavobacteriales > Flavobacteriaceae > Flavobacterium. The sequence goes on along the minus strand of CANGUZ010000016.1, from coordinate 9,425 downwards.
ATGAGCCCACCAACCATTTGGATATAAAATCTAAAAACGTATTGAAGGCAGCACTGCAAAAATTTGGAGGAACGCTATTGCTAGTATCTCACGACAGAGATTTTTTACAAGGAATGTCAAACTTGGTTTATGAATTTAAAGACCAAAAAATCAAAGAATATTTAGGCGACATCAACTATTTCTTAGAGCAGCGCAACATGGAAAACATGCGCGAAGTTGAGAAAAAAGATGCTCAAAAGGCAACAGTAGCAAAAGAAAGTAACAAAGCATCCTACGAAGATCAGAAAAAAGGAAAAGCCCTGCAAAATAAGTTGAGTAAGGTAGAAAGTCAAATCAAGCAGTTAGAAAAAGACATTCAACACGACGACAAAATGCTGGCTTCCAATTACGACAAACACATAGAAGACGCTAAGTTTTTTATGGCGTACAACAAAAAAAAGAAAGAGTTAGACCAATTGCTATTAGATTGGGAATTGGTTCAAGAAGAAATTGATAATTTGTAAAGTTTTTTTCATTTTCAAGAGCTATCTCCCGCTTTTCATTACAACCTTTTTATCTAAAATGGTTTTTTCTAAGCAAATTAAGGAACTTCCGTTGGTCGTTCTGAATTTTCAAGAAAAAATACATTTTCTCAAAAAAGGGTTTCCATTGCAATCGGGGCTATAAATGCAGTTTTCAAATGACAATTTTTCATACTTTTGAAGTATGATTAAAGAAATAGGAAATAGAAAAAATGTACATCTATTAATTTCAATACTTATAGTAATTCCTGTTGCTTTGGTTTACGGCTTTCAACCACAACTGCTTTTTGATGTTACCATAAATTCTATTGATGAAGCCAATATTTTCAAAGCTATCATGGGTTTCTACCTTGCTTTCTCCTCGCTTTGGATTCTAGGAATTTTCAAACAAAAGTATTGGTACGTAGCTACAACATCAAATATGTTTTTTTTGCTAGGATTAGCACTAGGGAGAATAATTTCGCTATTAATCGACGGAATTCCTTCATTACTTTTTGTTATGGGAACAGTTGGCGAGGTGGTTTTAGGATTTTATGCTTTTTATCAATTAAAAAACCAAAAGAACCTCGATTGAAGCTCTTTAATTATTCTTTATTAAAAACAAACGCTACTTTAGTTGAATCGTTTTTGGTGTCAAAATATACTTTTCGATTTTCTTTACCTTCAAGTTCAAGATTATCATTTATAGAAAATTTAAATTCAGTGCAAATTCGTCCTGTTTCTCCAGTAACTGTAACTTGATACAAACTATCTTTTACAATTTCTTGTAATGGATAATCTTTCTCCCAAGTTAAAGGATTGTCCCAACCGCGAATACCAACACTCTTTATGTTTTCTATTCCGGAGACATCAAGAGTAAAAGTGACAGTTTTTTTGTGGGTTTTTTGTACACAACTTGTATTTACAAGTAGTAAATTGATGCGGTAAATAGTGTAATTGTTTTCATTACTTTTCTATTTTTTTAGTGAATAAATAATCGATTCCAAAACGTCCTGAACCTAAAACCATATAGAATATTCCAATCCATAAAAATCCCATGGCTGGTAACATCATCCAGATGCCTTCGTTCCATTGTTGCATAAGCACGGCTACAAGCATCGTACACATTATAAAAAAGCCAGAAATGCGAGTTTGAATACCAAGTGCTAACATGATTCCGCCAACTCCTTCGGCAAAGGCACCCATCCAAGCAAAGAATACAGGTGCAATGGCAAAGATACCTCCATATTGGGCTACATCTTGAGGAAACCAAAACGCCACTTCAAAAAAACCTAAACCATTATCAGGATTAGACCAAGGCAAGCCAAATTTAGGCGAACCAAATTCAACGGTTAATAAATAGCCGCAAACAATTCGAGGTATAGTTAATAAAACATCTAAGAGCCAATGAGGCATTAGTACTGGATTCGTTATTGTAGTTATTAGTTTCATATTTATAAATTTTAATTGTTTACAAATCTTGAATTACCTATTGAAGAGGATTCACTTCCAAATTTTGCTTCGCCTAGGTTTATAAGGGTGCAGTTTCCAGATGTTCTAGCCGAAATTAATTGACCAACATTAACGTATACATTTCCATTTCCCGACGCTTTGATTTTTGCATTTTCAACGATTAATTGTTTTGCATTTAGAACTCCGTTCCCAGTATTTGTTACTTCCAAATTTTCTATTTTTCCAACTAATGTGGTACTTCCATTGTTTAAAGTTTCTATTTTTAAGTAGTTTCCACTGATACCAGTAACAATCATTGAAGCATTAGAATCATTTTTTAAAGCAACAATATTTGGAAGCGTAACTTTTACTTTAATTTTCGTGTCTTCAATATACATTCGGTTATTTATATTTCCTTTTAAAGAAATGGTTAAAATTTGATCTCCAGAATGTTCTATAACCGAAAGTAGATTTATTAAATTGTCGTCAATTGTGATAGAAACACTAAATGGTTTACCTACTTCTACCTCAATTTTTCCGTCTAAATCGTCAAAATATACTTTGTCGAAATTGTTGTAATCATAGGTTTTGGTTACTGTTTTTCCTGAACCTTTTAATTGTGCTGATGATATAAATGACACTAAAGTCATTGCGATTGTTATTAAAATTGTTTTCATAATAATTGATTTAAAGAGTTAATTTATTTGTTTTTTGATTTGATGATTGAAACTACTATTTATTTTTTGTAACCCATTGATAAGCCGGTATCACCTGTTACATACAAATCTACCGAAGCCTCTTCATCTGATTTGTTTTCTATAATAAGTGCGGTGTTGCGTTCTGCTTTTACTCTTACGGTTTCATTTGGTTTAACCATAACAGGCGAATGAGTTCCGCCATCAATAGGAGCCATAAATAATTTTAAATCATGATTAGAAACATTTTTGAGCTTTACTTTAAATGTTCCGTGCTCATTATTTCCTAAAACAAAACTATCATTAGGTTTAATAGTCGTGTTAGATGTTAATGATCCAAATACACTACAAGATGTAATAATTAAGAATAAAATAATTGTTGTTAATGAAGTTCTCATTTTATAAAGTTTTATGAAACCGTTATTTCGATTTCTGGTTATTTGATGAGGCAAAGGTGCAAGAACAGCATCAACAAAACGTTTCAAATTATAATCTGAGCCTAACTAAATAGGTCTCAAATTATGAAAAGGATAAAAAGAGAGGGATTATAGGGTTTTAAGCTAATTTATTTGATTAGTATCAAATCGTGTTTAGGTATTCTTTTGGAGAATAATTGGTGTTTTTCTTAAAAGCTCTATTAAAAGTCGCTTTCGAATTGAAACCACAATCATAGGCAATGCCTAACAAGGTAGATTTTTTATGTTCGCCTTTTGCAAATAGTTCTTTTACAGCTTCGATTCTGTACTTATTAATGAAGTCGTTAAAATTCATTTGAAACCCTTGATTGATAGCTTTTGAAATTATTGCAGTGTTGGTTTGCAATTTTTTAGCCACTTGAGTTAAAGATAATTCTGGGTCTTGGTATAATTTTTCCGACTGAATGAGCATTTCTATTTGCTGTTTCCAAAGTTCAATTTCTTCTGATTTTTTTTCTGGTTCTTTTTCATAATCAATATCAACCACATTTTCTTCGTCTTGAAAAGAATCTGAAGTATCATTTAAAAGTAAAATAGGTTTGGTGTTGAATACAGACATTTTAAATCCTATTTTCGAATGGACTTCATTTGAGTATCCCGTTACAGCAATGTAATATAGGACTAACGAATACGCTAAATAAAACCACCAACCACCTATATAGGAATTTTTACTTGGAAAGAAATGAGAAATAACTTCGAAAACATGCGGCAGCAATAGCATGATTAAAAAAGCGATCAAATAGTTTTTAATCCACTTAAACAAAACTGCATCGGCATTACTCGAAACTTGCACAATCATTTTTTTGTATCGATTATAATACCTAATAGAAAGTATAAAATACAATGTCATTGAAATTTTCCCCGCAATTTGATACCATTCATCAAAATCTTTATCCATGCCGTCTTGGTAGAAATAATAATCCTTGATGATTATTTTGTCGTAAACGAAAACGTATAAATTATAAACAAGATATAGTAAGCCTGGAACTAAATGAAGCGCATTTTTTTTATTAAATTTAAATGATGGATTCAGTAGTGACTGCGTGTAGAAAAAAATGATTGGTCCAATAAAAAATAAATGCTGAAAAGGGATATAGAACATAAAATCTCGATATGGCTGATTGTCATACCAACCAGCAAAACCAAGCATCCAAGGAGCAACAAACATGCTGCATAAAAAGACAAAGATACTTAGCCAATAATTAGATATATTCTCAGATACGATTCCTTTTTTTAACAACAACAAACAATAAATTACACCTTGAGTAAAAGTGATTAGTAGGAGAGAAGAGTAAAAATTAAAATCGTATAACATTATTTTTAAATAAAAATTAGTATTACAAAGTAGGTGATTTTTTATATAATTCCAATTGCTTTAGAATGTGTGATAGCTTCACTACTGTTTTTAAAATAGCAAACAGCTACTTTCAAGCTTTCTAAAGTGTTCAAGACATCAATTGCTGCTTTCTTTTTATTGTTCCCCGTTTGTCTAATATAAACAGCTTTAACACTTACTGGAAATATTTTGCAAATAGCTTCATACAAAAACGGATCGTCTTGAGAGTCATCTCCTAATAAAACATATTCTAAATTTGGATAAAACTCCAAAATGTGTTTAATTTTTTCAAATTTATGATTATGATTACTTCTGGTAAAAAAGAAATCAGTCAAACTAGTTTTAATATCTTTTAACAATAAAACTGCTTTAGGCAATTGATGAATTTCCGTGAATTTTGTTATAAATCGGTATAAATTCCATTCACTGCTTGAAACATAAAAGAAAGCATTTTTCTCCTCATTATTAGACCTTCCTGATGAACTCAAAGCTTGATAATGAGAGACAACATCTTTAAATATTTTTCTGTTGTTAATGTTTTTAAATAATAGAATATATAATTTCTTAATAGGGTTTAGCGAGTGAGAGACTAAAAAGGTGTCGTCAATATCAGATATGATTCCTAAATTTCCTTTGTGAGGATGAATATAACTTTCTTTAGTTGTTATTATTTTATGATTATATATAATGCTTACTTTGTATTCAATCCAGCCATAATTATCAATTTTATCTAGAGGTACGCAAAACTTAAAATAGCCATCTTTTAGGGTTTTTGTATGAATTTTTGTGTTATTGTGTTCTAAATAAACATCAGCATTGTACTGAGTTTTTATTCGAAACATATTAATTATTGAAGTAGCGTTTTTTAGATTTTTCTTCTGAAAATCATATTCTTTTATTGAAGTTGGCTTGAAAACATGTCCCATCACAATTAATTCTTGCTCATTAGCATAGCCACGATATAATTTCAAAATTGGTTTCATTTAAAGTCGTAATTTTGATAGGAGTTTAAATTTAATTGTTTTTAATGAATAAATGAAATTAAAGTTTGGAAAAGAATGTCATAATGGTTGTTAATCCAATTTCTGGAGCAATTGATAAAACGGAATTAATAAATGCTACAAAACGTTTTGCAAAAAATGTAAATTGTAAACTCTATATTTATACAACTACTAGACAAAATGATATTCCAAAAATAAAAGCCCTTTATGATACTTATAATCCCGAAAGAATCATTGTTGCTGGCGGTGATGGAACAATAAAAATGGTTGCTGAGGCTATTGAAAAAGAAAATGTAATTCTCGGAATTTTGCCCGCAGGTTCTTCTAATGGATTAGCCGCCGATTTGGATTTACCTGAGACACTGGAAGAAAACTTAAGTATAGCTTTCCTTAATGATTATTTTGAAATTGATGTTATAGAAATTAATAATGAAAAAAGCATGCATTTAAGTGATTTAGGACTTAATGCTGAACTTATTAAAAACTATGAAAAGAGTCTTGTTCGAGGAAAATGGGGATATGCTTTACAAATCTTAACCACCATTATTGAAATAGAGGAGCCATTTACTGCCACAATTACTGCTAATAATAAAACAATACAATGTGTAGCAAGAATGATTGTGATAGCTAATGCTAAAAAGTATGGTTCAGGAATAATAATAAATCCAAACGGAGAAATGAATGATGGAAAGTTTGAATTAGTGATTTTGAAAAATTTAGATTTAATCGTTTTAGGAAAAATAATTACCGGAAATATGCCAATTAATTCTGAAGATATAGAAATTATCTCAACGGATAAAGCAACAATTACAACTAATTTTCCGATTAGCTTTCAAATGGATGGGGAATACTGCGGTGTAAAAACTCGTCTTGATATTACAGTTTTGCACAAAATGATAAAAGTAGCAATTCCTTAAAGTCGCGAAAAATTATTTAAACGGATTTCGATTATTCCAGATGGTTTTTGGTTCCAAATAGTTAAATAGTTTACTCATTTTGCTATTAATCAATGCATTTGAATGTTCTATAAACCCATAGGTTTCTATTGGTTTTGCTCCGACAGAACTTTTAATTTCTAATGCTGTTCTTGCAAAAACAATTTCCTTAAAATCTTTTTTTACTGCATATACAATCATGTCGTATAACATATTTAAATAAAGCATCTTCTCTTTTTGCAGGGCTTCGTCATACCCCAAAAAGTAAGTGTCTAAAACTTTTCCATTCTTAATTAAAGTATTAAAGCCAATTAATTTATCATTGATGAAATATCCATAAAACAAAAATTTATCATGTAATTCTTCTTTAAAAACTCTGAAATGATTTTTGGGAAGAAAGAAAGTATTAAAAGGAGCGTTTTTAGCAACATGAAAATACAATTCATGAATGACCTCTTCATTTGCAATGATGTCTTCGAGATTCATTCTTCTTTTTTCAATTCCTTCTACTTTTTTTCGAGCTCGTTTGTATTGGTCACGATATTTTTTGGATAAGGAATTGATATAATCATTTTCTGTTTTCCAATTTTGTGTGATTTGCAGTACCATATTAGGTTGGGTTGAAAATTGGTAGAAGTGATTGAACTCTAATAGATTAAAATTCTTTAGGTCTTCTTGATAAAAATCTTTAAAAGTCAATAGATGCACTTTTATTTTCTCTTTTTTTAAAATTTTTATTAATGAAGTTGCTGCTTGATATATTGTTTTTATTCCTTCTCCCGTATCTATATCGTCACTAAAAGCATAAGCGTTTTGACCAGTCAACATATTATTACCTATAAATAAAACATGTGAACTAAAATTTTTAAAGGCAAAATTCCGAATCATAGTTTTAAGACATTTATCTCTTTCTCCAAAGGATTCTAGTTTATTTAAATCTAAAAACTGAGATAGTGCAATGCCAATTAATGTTTCATTTTTAAAAATTCCAATAAAAAAGCAAGTCATGTTTTTTGGAGCTGCTTTTTCTAGTATTTCAAGATAGGAACTAGTTAAGAAAATGTTTTCTTTAGCAATTGTATTCCATATAAGAGGAAGTGCTTTAGTGGTTGAGTAAATTTCGAAAGTTAACGGAGTTTTCAAATCGTGATTGCTGTTGGTCAAAATTAAACAATTAAGTTAATGTTATAGTGACATAATGTTATTTAACCTAATTTTATGGTAAAAAATGAAATCGTTAGACATAGAAACAATCAAACATGAATTAGAAGGTTTAGTTAATTGGGAGTATAACAACAATGCTATTGAAAAACGTTTTGTGTTTAAAAATTTTTCACAAGCCTTAGCGTTTATTGTTCAAGTAGGAGTTTTATCAGAAAAAAAGAATCATCATCCAGAATTGACAAATAGCTACAATAAAGTTACCATTCGATTAACAACCCACGATGCAAATGGAGTTACCATAAAAGATTTTGATTTAGCAAAAGCTATTGATGAATTGTAAAATTAAAACTCGATATAAATTGAAAGAACAGATATCATAGTCATATTAGATCTTTCATTTTATCTTCGGTCATTCCTGATTTTAATCCAAATATTTCTAAATTATACCTTATTTACCTAGTACAAGAGTAAATAAAGAGGCAGGTAAATGTGTTAAAAAGGTTAGCCAAAATGGTTTTTTTATTAGATGCATTATCAAATTCGGATTATTTGATTAATTCTAAATTTCTTTGATTATCTTTTTACTCTTTATGCTCAACTTTTTTTACAAACTATAATATTTTGTAAGAAATATATATTGTTTTTTTATAATAAGATGTATTTTATCGATTTTATTTGCACATAATCGTCTTTACACATACATTTACACTATCAATAATTGCAAAAACTATTATTATGAAAAAGATTTCTACTTTAATTTTACTTCTAGTTGCTTCGTCTTCAATTATGGCAAATATTTCTGTTACTGAGAAAGAAGCATTATTAAAATTATTCAAAGCTACTAATGGTATTAATTGGACAAATAAATGGGATTTAAATGCGCCAGTTTCGTCATGGTACGGAGTAAAGTTGCAAAAAGATAAAGTTATATCATTAGATCTTTCTAGTAATAATTTAGTCGGGCAGTTACCTGTTGAGCTTTGCAATCTTGTGCATCTTCAAAAATTAAATCTTTTCAAAAATAATATTTCAGGGATAATTCCTACTTCGATAGGTAATTTAAGACAATTAAAGACTTTTAATTTGGCTTTCAATAAGTTATCGGGTAGCATTCCCCAGTCTATTGGTGATATTACTAATTTACAATCAATAGAGTTATTTATGAATAAACTTTCCGGTGAATTGCCAACCGAAATTGGAAATTTAAAAGAATTAAAAGTACTTTCTTTATTTAATAATGAAATTAAAGGAGAAATTCCAAGCTCTGTATACGGAATGAAGTCTTTACGAGTTTTGTTATTGAATAGTAACAACTTAACGGGTAAATTAAGCGATGAAGTTGCAAATTTAACTTCACTTGAAAATTTAAGTTTATTTGAAAATAATATGGATGGTCAAGTTCCTTTTAATCTAGAAAAATTAAATAATTTAAAAGAAATGAATATTTCATACAATATGTTTAGTGGTTTAGTTTCTAAAAATTTAGCACAATTAGATACTTTAAACATGACTATGATAAATGATAGAGGAGTAGCAGTAGTGTTGCCAGTTCAAATGGATAGGAACTCAGCACTTGCATCTGAAGATTAATATTTTGGTGAATATTTTATATTAAATTGGTTAGAAACCATTGACGTAAGTTGATGGTTTTTTTTATTAAAGTCGATATAATATTATGTGTAGATACATCATTGTTGATTTTTTTTTTTTGATTATATTGATGCTACTCTAATTACTCAAAGAGCATTATTCACTCATATATATAGGCCTTGAATATTAATTTAAGATTTGATTAATATCTGGTTTTTTTAATTCTATATTTTCTACTTTTTATTATTAATGTTTCAATAATAACTTAAACACATT
>CANGUZ010000015.1 GCA_947457255.1 Flavobacteriaceae bacterium | reverse complement strand
AACAAAAATTAGGAAAACTTTCCGAAAAAGTACATCCGCAGGGACCCGTTTTTTTTAACCCATTTATTTCAAGAATTATTCGAACTTCAATTCAAACAAGAAACTTAGAATTAAGTTTAAATCTACCTAGTAAAGAGGGTTTAAGCATTAACTCTCAAATATCAATCCTTTATCGACTTGAAAAAACTGAAGTGGTAAAGATTGTAAACGATTTAGGTTTGAATTATGAAGGTATCATTGCTAATGTATTTAGATCAGCGTCGGCAGATGTCTGCTCTCAATATTTTGCAAAAGACATGCACTCTGGAAAAAGGTCAGATATTGAATCTGATATTCAAAAAAGGATGTCTAATAATTTATTAAATAAAGGAATTGTTATCGAGTCTGTATTGATGAAAAGCATTCAACTGCCACAAGGGTTATCACAATCTATAGAAAGCAAATTACAAGCGGAACAAGATGCAATGCGAATGGAATTTGTTTTAAAACAAGAAAAATTTGAAGCCGAAAGAAAAATTATTGAAGCTACAGGAACAAGAGATGCACAAAAAATTCTTTCAGAAGGCTTGACTGATGAAATACTACAACTTAGAAGTATAGATGCTTTTAATGAATTATCAAAATCTCCGAATGCAAAAATAATAGTAACCGATGGTAAAACACCATTTTTAATTAATTAATACCATAAACAATGCAAAGAATCACAATCGCAAAAGGCGACGGAATTGGTCCAGAAATTATGGACGCCACTCTAGAAATTATTAAAGCTGCAGGTGCACAACTTGAGTATGATGAAATAGAAGTTGGAGAAAAAGTATATCTTTCAGGGAACACTTCAGGTATAGCTTCAGAATCATGGGATATTATTCGAAGAAACAAAGTGTTTCTTAAAGCTCCAATCACAACTCCTCAGGGTGGTGGTTATAAAAGTTTGAATGTAACCACTCGTAAATTTCTAGGATTGTATTCAAATGTTAGACCTTGTGTTAGTTTACACCCTTTTGTAGAAACGAAACATCCTAAAATGGATATTGTTATTGTTAGAGAAAATGAAGAAGATTTATACGCAGGAATTGAGCACCAACAAACAGATGAAGTTGTTCAATGTTTAAAAATAATTAGCCGCCCAGGTTGCGAAAAAATTGTTCGTTATGCTTTTGAATATGCAAAAGTATACGGAAGAAAAAAAGTTACTTGTTTTACAAAAGACAACATCATGAAACAATCGGATGGATTGTTTCATCAAGTTTTCGATGAAATTGCAACAGAATATCCAGAAATTGAAAACGAACACTGGATTATAGATATTGGAGCTGCTAAAATGAGTGATACTCCGGAAGTTTTCGATGTAATTGTTACATTAAATTTATACGGCGATGTATTGTCTGATATTGCTGCACAGATTGCTGGTTCTGTTGGTTTAGCTGGATCTGCTAATATTGGAGAAGAATGTGCTATGTTCGAAGCTATTCATGGATCAGCTCCTCGTCGTGCGGGACAAAATTTAGCTAACCCTTCTGGATTGTTAGAAGGTGCTGTTATGATGTTGAATCATATTGGTCAAACAGAAATTGCAGAAAAAGTACAAAATGCTTGGCTTAAAACTATTGAAGATGGTATTCATACCTATGATATTTTTAAAGAAGGAATCAGTAAACAAAAAGTAGGTACAAAAGAATTTGCACAAGCAATTGTGGCTAATCTAGGAAAAAAACCATCTCTACTTAAAGAAGTTTCATATGCTAAAGAGGCAGTTCTTAACTTACCTAAATATGTAAAAAAACCTGCAGCAAAAAAAGACTTAGTTGGTGTCGATATTTTTGTTCATTGGAATGGAACCAACCCAAATGAATTAGCAGAAAAAATTCAAAAGTTGAATAATGATAGTGTCAAACTTTCTATGATTACCAACAGAGGAATTAAAGTATGGCCTGACGGATTTAGTGAAACCTTTTGTACTGATCATTGGCGTTGTAGATTTAAACCTTTCAACAATCATCAAATTGACAAACAATCGATTATTAAACTATTGTCAAGTGCAATCGATAATGGAATAGATTCTATAAAAACAGAAAATCTATATGAGTTTGACGGAAAACCTGGCTATTCATTGGGTCAAGGACAATAATTCATTGCTTTAATTTTTATTCCAAATTAAAAAAGTGCTTAGTTATAATTTTTAACTAGCACTTTTTTGTTTTATTTATTTTTTCTAAAATTAATATTCAAAAACCCCGTATTCACTTCTAATAGTTAGTTTTTTTGTAATGGATTCCTCTACTCTACCAACAATTTGTGCCGCTACACCATAGGATTCTGAAATAGCAATCATGTCATTAGCTATATTTTCTGGAACATATAATTCCATTCGATGTCCACAGTTAAAAACTTGGTACATTTCTTTCCAGTTGGTTTTAGATTGTTCCTGTATCAATTGAAACAAAGGTGGTATTGGAAATAAATTGTCTTTAATAATGTGTAAATTTTCTATACCGTGCCTGTCGTCAGGCAGGAAATGTAAAATCTTAGTTTGGGCACCACCGCTGCAATGCACCATTCCATGAATCTCTTTTGAGGTATAGTTTGATAAAATTTCTTTAATAATTGGTGCGTAAGTTCTTGTTGGAGAAAGAACCAACTTACCCGCATCTATTGGGGAGTTTTGTACACCATCGGTCAATTTTACTTTACCAGAATACACCAAATCGCTTGGCATTTGCGAATCGTAACTCTCTGGATACTTTTGAGCTAAATAGTTATGAAAAACATCATGACGTGCCGATGTTAATCCGTTGCTACCCATTCCGCCATTATAAGAAGTTTCATATTTAGCTTGACCAAATGAAGCCAAACCTACGATAACGTCTCCGGCTTTTATATTTGCATTATCTATCACATCGCTTCGCTTCATCCTAGCGGTAACGGTAGAATCGACAATTATTGTTCGAACTACATCGCCAACATCAGCCGTTTCGCCTCCAGTTGAAAATATCGTTACACCATAATTCTTTAGTTCAGAAATAAGCTCTTCTGTTCCATTAATTATTGCTGAAATTACTTCGGCTGGAATTAGATTTTTGTTTCTGCCTATGGTTGAAGAAAGCATAATATTATCAGTAGCTCCAACACATAACAAATCATCAATATTCATGATTAATGCATCTTGGGCAATACCTTTCCAAACAGAAATATCACCAGTTTCTTTCCAATACATATAAGCCAAAGACGATTTAGTCCCAGCGCCGTCTGCGTGCATAACCATACAATAGTCGCTATCTTGGGTAAGGTAATCTGGAACTATTTTACAAAAAGCTTTTGGAAACAACCCTTTATCAATATTTTTTATGGCATTATGAACATCTTCTTTAGAAGCCGAAACGCCACGAAGTGCATATCGTTTTGAAGTATCTGAACTCATTTGTTGTAGTTAGTTGTGCCTGTCTGCCGACAGGTAAATTGTTGTGGGGCAAAGATAGGAATTTGAATTAGGATTCTGAATATTGAAATTCAATTTGTAAAACTAATTTTCTAAAATTAGAATCTCAACTCTACGATTTTCTTCTTCTTCCTGAGGATTTTTTTCAGGAATTGGATGTATCGGTTTAGTAATACCGAAACCTTTGTAAAGAATTCGGGTTCTTTTAATTTTGTTTTGAACTAAATAAACGAATATAGCTTTTGCTCTTAATGTAGAAATATCTTCTATATCACTTACAAGTTGACAACAAATATGTCCTTGTATTTCAATTTTAAGATTTGGATTGTTTTGCATTGCGCACAACAGTTCATATAAACTATTCTGTGATTCTGAAACAATTTTAGCAGAACGATTTTTGAAATAAATGTTTTTAAGAATAATAATATCACCCTTTTTAGCATCCATTATTTTTTCACTAAAAGTTTCGTTCACAATTTTATCATCAGTCTTTGCTCCATTAATTATTGGCTCGAGACTATTGATAGAATTTATCTCATCTTTTCTATTATAGAAAATAGTTACCTTTCTGTTTTTTGATTGTTTTTTTGATTGTTGAAAATCTTCTCCAAAACCTAATGCTTCATAATTATCATAAACAACTATATTGTTTTTTATTAGGAAATTATATACTTCTTTAACTCTTTTTACGGAAAGCGAGTCATTGTACTTATTAGGACCAACCCAATCGCAATACCCATAAATTTTAGAAACCTCAATATTAGAATTTTTGATATACCAATTTAGTATTTTCTCCTTTTCTATTACATTGATTTTTGACTCATTAAAATCAAAATAAACATCAAATTTATCTTGCTCAACACTTCTAATAGCATGCTCTTGAGCAATACCGTTTATAGAAAATAAAAGTATTAAGATATGGATGATTCTGTGCTTCATTTATTGGCTACAATCATGATTTCTACTCTTCGATTAGCGGAACGCTGGTTTTCATCTTTTTCAGGTAATGCATAAATGGGTTTTGAACTCCCGAATCCTTTAAACGTCAATCTATTTTCGTTAATGCCATTTGCCACTAAAAAGTTATTGATGGCTTTAGCTCTTTGTGTCGATAAATCTAATCTATCTATTGGCATACAACACAAATGTCCTTGAATTTCAATTTTAAGATTTGGATTTTTTTGCATTACAACTAGCAATTCATACATTTTCCCTTTTGAATTTGGAACAACAATAAAAGTATTAATTTGAAAATTCAAGTTCTCTAGTTTTAACTTTTCGCCTATAGAAGCTTCGCTCATTTTTTGCATAAAATCAACATCTAGCTTGTATTCTGATCGAGATCCGTCAGGATTATCAAAAACTAATTTTTCAGGATATTGTATTGGTTCTTTAGGCAATACAACTGTTTCTTCTTTAATTCCAAGTATTTCATTTTCACGATTAAAATCTTTAGACTCGATATAAAAAAGAGTTACTTTTCTGTTTTCAGATTTAATTTTAGAATTAGAATGCAACTCTCCAAAACTTCTTGTTTTAAAATCTTCTCTAATGTTTACCTTATCTTTAATAACATTAAAAACAAAATTGATTCTTTTTTTGGCTAAAGTATCATTAAATCCAAAAGAGCCATCCTCATCACAAAAACCATGAATTCCTAGAACTTTTATCAAAGGATTATTAGACATCCATTGATTCAATCTTTGACTTTCACTAGGAGTAAACTCATATCTATTGCTTTCAAAATAAATCGAAAATTGCTCTTGAGCTATAACTGAAGTTATAGAAAACAAAAAAAGTAGAAGTAAAAAATTGAGTTTCATTCGTTAGTTTAAGAATACCGAAAGTTACAAAAATTTTATTTCGTTAATAATAATTCTCTATATTTTGTTAAGGTCCAAATTTGGTCGTCAACAAGCAACTCTAATCTATCACAATGATTTCTAATTACTTCGAAATAAGGCTTCACATTATTACAATAAGCCTCAGCCATAGATTGAGCATTTGTTAAATTATTGGCTTTTTTTCTTTCATTAGTCATTTCTTCTACTTTTGAATTGATTCCTTCAATGTGTAATGAAATTTCTTTAATTAGTATGATTTGTTCTTTGGCAATGGTTTCAAATTCAGTCCCAAAAATCTCTTTTAATCCCTTAACATTTTCGATTAAAGTATTTTGATACCGAATCGCTGTAGGAATTACATGATTCTTAGAAATATCTCCTAAAACCCTACCTTCTATTTGAATTTTCTTGGTATATTCTTCTAATTCAATTTCATAACGAGCCTCAACTTCAATATGATTCATAACTCCCATTTCAGAAAACAAATCTAAAGCTTGCTTAGAAGCTCTAGCTTTTAAAGCTTCTGGAGTAGTCTTATAATTACTTAAACCTCTTTTTGCTGCCTCAATTTCCCATGCTTCACTGTAACCGTCTCCTTCAAAAAGAATTTTCTTAGACAGCTTGATATATTCTCTCAAAACATTAAATACCGCTTCATCTTTTTTTAGTCCTTTTTTATCAATTAAAGCATCGACTTCAATTTTGAAATCTTTTAATTGCTTGGCTACAATCGTATTTAATGTAGTCATTGCATTCGAACAATTAGCAGATGAACCTACCGCTCTAAACTCAAATTTATTACCTGTAAATGCAAATGGAGATGTTCTGTTTCTATCGGTATTATCTAAAAGCACATCAGGTATTTTTCCTACCACATTTAATTTTAAATCTGTTTTTTCCTCTGGTGATAATTTTCCTGAAGTTACACCTTCTAATTCGGCTAAAACTTTGGTTAATTGTTCGCCAATAAAAACTGATATTATAGCAGGAGGCGCTTCATTTGCTCCTAACCTATGGTCGTTACTTGCGGTTGCAATTGCAGCTCTCATCAACGATTCGCAATCATTTACAGCTTTAATGGTATTGATAAAAAAAGTTAAAAATTGCAAATTGCTCATTGGCGTTTTTCCAGGGCTTAATAAGTTTACTCCAGTATCAGTAGCTAATGACCAGTTGTTATGTTTACCAGAACCATTTACCCCTTTGAATGGTTTTTCGTGTAAAAGCACCTTAAAATGATGACGTTCTGCAACTTTTTCCATTATATCCATCAACAAACAATTATGGTCTACAGCCAAATTGGTTTCTTCAAAAATAGGAGCTAATTCAAATTGGTTTGGTGCCACTTCATTGTGTCTTGTTTTTACTGGAATGCCAAGCAACATACATTCTTGCTCTAAATCTCGCATATAGGTTAGAGCGCGACTAGGAATAGAACCAAAATAATGATCGTCTAATTGTTGTCCTTTTGCAGAAGTGTGACCTAATAAAGTTCTACCTGTCATAACTATATCTGGACGTGAGTTGGCTAATGAACGGTCTATGAGAAAATATTCTTGTTCCCATCCTAAAGTAGCAGTAACTTTTTTTACATTTTTGTCAAAATATTTACAAACCTCGGTTGCAGCCTCATCCATAGCCGATAATGCTCTTAAAAGAGGGATTTTATTATCTAATGCCTCACCAGTATATGAGATAAAAACGGTTGGAATACATAAAGTAGTGCCGTAAATAAAAGCAGGTGAAGTAGGATCCCAAGCCGTATATCCTCTCGCCTCAAAAGTATTTCGTATTCCTCCGTTAGGAAAACTAGAAGCGTCTGGTTCTTGCTGCACTAATTGGCCACCACCAAATTTCTCAACAGGATCACTACCATCATAAGAGGTCTCAAAGAAAGCATCATGCTTCTCTGCAGTTGCTCCTGTAAGTGGCTGAAACCAATGAGTATAATGGGTAACTCCTTTAGATAGTGCCCATTCTTTCATTCCCATGGCTATATAATCGGCTAATTTTCTATCTATTTTAGTCCCGAATTGGATTGCGCCTTTAACACCCTTTAAAGCATCGGAGGTTAAATATTGCTTCATTGCTTTTTCATTAAAAACATTAGAACCAAAAAGTGTAGATTTTCTATCAATTTCTTCAAAATGAATTGGTTTTCTTCTTGAAGCATCTTTCAAAGCTTGAAATCGTAAAGTTGCCATAAATATTATTTTTTTATCAAATGTAATTATTATTTATTATATACAAAAAATATCAATTTTAAAATTTTACCCTACCAAAAATAGGGTATTCATAAAAATGATTCTTAAAAAGACATATTTTACCCTTAATTTTTACTCCTAAGGAATTTAATTTATATTTGCATAGAAAATAGAACTAAAAATTAATTTATACTATTATGGCTAAAATAAAGTTAGAATACCTTTGGTTAGATGGTTACGAACCAACTCAAAATCTTAGAAGTAAAACTAAAGTTGAAGAACACGAAAATTTTCAAGGAACATTAGCAGAATTAGGAAACTGGTCTTTTGATGGTTCATCAACAAGACAAGCAGAAGGTGGTTCTTCTGACTGTTCATTAGTACCTGTAGCTATTTATCCAGATCCAACACGTATCAATGGATATTTAGTAATGTGTGAAGTTATGAATGCTGATGGAACAGCACACCCATCTAATGGTAGAGCTACAATTGATGATGAAGACGATGACTTTTGGTTTGGTTTTGAGCAAGAATACTTTATCATGGATACTAAAACTCAATTGCCTTTAGGCTTCCCTGTAGGAGGATACCCTGCTCCACAAGGAATGTACTATTGTTCAGTAGGAGGTAAAAATACTCACGGAAGAAAATTAGTTGAAGAGCATGCTGACTTATGCATCGCTGCTGGAATCAACTTTGAAGGTATTAACCAAGAAGTTGCTTGTGGACAATGGGAATTCCAATTGTTTGCAAAAGGAGCTAAAAAAGCTGGAGATGAAATTTGGGTTGCTAGATATTTATTAGATCGTTTGACTGAAAAATATGGCTACTACATCGAGTACCATCCAAAACCATTAGGAAAAGACATGGACTGGAATGGTTCAGGTATGCACGCAAATTTTTCTAATACTGCATTAAGAACATCTGGAGATAAAGAAGTTTATGCAAAAATTTGCGAAGCTTTCCGTCCAGTTACTGCTGAACATATTGCAGTTTATGGAGCTTACAATGATCAACGTTTAACTGGTTTACACGAAACTGCATCTATTCACGATTTCTCTTGGGGAGTTTCAGATAGAGGATGTTCAATCCGTATTCCATTAATCGCTGTATTAAAAGGATACAAAGGATGGTTAGAAGACAGAAGACCAGCTTCTAATGGAGATCCATACAAAATTGCAGCAAGAATTATCAAAACAGTTAAATCAGCTTTGTAATTCCTAATTTTATATAATTAAAGTGCTTTCGTTTTGAAGGCACTTTTTTTTTGAAGTAGTATAGAAATATTGAATACATAAAGTATCTTTGAACTTTAAAACTCAAAATCATGATTGTTTGGATATCCTTTCTTATAATTATTTTATTAATTCTCGCATTAGATTTAGGTGTTTTCAACAAAACACCTCACATTATCTCTAGTAAAGAAGCCAGTAAATGGACTGCAATTTGGTTCTCATTTTCGATGCTATTTTCTGGAGCAGTTTATTGGCTATATACCACTGAATATATTTCCAATCCAAACCACTATACTTCTGAGGTTGCGGCCATGAAATTTATTACAGGCTATTTAATTGAGCTTTCACTGAGTATAGATAATATTTTTGTAATCGCTCTGATTTTTGCCGCTTTTAAAATCCCTCAAAAATACCAACATCGTGTTTTGTTTTGGGGAATTATAGGTGCTATCGTGTTTCGTGGTCTAATGATTTTCTTTGGCGTCTTATTAATTAACAAATTTACTTGGACAACCTATATTTTTGGAGCCTTTTTACTCTTTACAGCTATAAAAATGCTTTTTACTGGAGAAGAGAGTGAATTTGAACCTAAACAATCTTTTGTTTATAAATCTTTAGGGAAAATTATTCCAATAACTAGTATAACAGATAAGGAACACTTTTTTATAAAAATTGAAAATAAAACATTCGCAACTCCATTATTTGTTTCCTTAGTAGTCATAGAAGTAATGGATGTAATTTTTGCTGTTGATAGTGTACCAGCAATTTTGGCCATTACATCTGATCCGTTTTTGGTATTTAGCTCTAATATCTTTGCCATTTTAGGATTACGATCGATGTATTTCTTTTTGGCAAATATGTTAGAGAAATTCAGACATTTAGAATATAGCTTAATTGCAATTTTAAGTTTTGTAGGTTTAAAAATGTTACTACACGATTATATAGAAATTCCTGAATGGTTTTCATTAGGATTTATTGCAACTTCATTAATTATAGGTGTACTAGTTTCTATAAAAATGAGTGAGTCTCAATAAAAATTTGTTTAAAAAATATTTATTTTTTTAAATTACTTACGATTCCTTTTATTTCTTGTTCTTTGCTTTTAGGATAAATGAGCAAAACATTGTCTTTATCTACAATTATAAAGTCTTCTAATCCGTCTATAATTACCAATTTATCTTTAGATGTACTAATAATATTACTCGAAGCATTATTTAATAAAACGGTTGCGTTTACTACGGCATTATTGTTTTCATCTTTATCTAATTTTTCGTGCAATGAACCCCAAGTTCCCAAGTCATTCCAATCGAAAGTGGCTGGTAAAACATAAACATTTTTTGCGTTTTCCATTACTGCATAGTCAATAGAAACATTTTCTGACAACCCGTAATTTTGGTCAATGAACGTCTGTTCACTTTCAGTATTATAGTTATTCCAACCATTTAAAAACAAATTATTCATTTTTGGTTGAAATTTTTCGAAAGCTTCTAAAATTGATTTTACGCTCCAAATAAAAATCCCACCGTTCCATAAAAAATTACCACTGGCTAGAAACGATTTTGCTGTTTCATAATCTGGCTTTTCTCTAAATTGATTTACTTTTTTGATTGGATTTGTATCTGTTTTATCAAACTCAATATAGCCAAAACCTGTATTTGGAAACGTAGGCTGAATTCCTAAAGTCATCAATGCGTTCTCTTTAGTACAAAAATCAAAACAGTGTTGTAAATTTTCAGTAAAAGTTCTCTCATCTTCAATCCAATGGTCACTTGGCGCAACCACCATAAGCGCATCAGGGTTTTGCTTTTTTATTTTTAAAGAAGCATATAAAATACATGGAGCGGTATTACGCATCGCTGGTTCTAACAAAACTTGCTCTTGTTTTACCAATGGTAATTGCTCTAAAACAAGTGAATTGTATTTTTCGTTTGTTAAAATCAATATGTTTTCAACTGGAATTAATTGAGACAATCTACTAAAGGTTTTCTGAATTAGTGTATCGCCAGAACCCAACATATCGTGAAATTGTTTAGGAAACTCGGTGGTACTTACTGGCCAAAATCGAGATCCTACTCCACCTGCCATTATGATTGCGTAATAATTTTTATTCATTTTTTAATTTTAAAGCAACAAAGTTGCAAAGTTACAAAGTTGCATATTCATTTGCTCATTATCCTGGAATTATTTCTACCTCAGCATTGGCATTAAAGAGAAATAATTTGCCCGTTTTTATTTCTAAACATTCGTATCGTTTTACACGAAGTCCGTTTTTCTGAAAAATTCTACCATTTTTAATTCTAAACAAACTTCCACTTGGCACTTCATGAATAAAATGGATATCTACTTTTCGTTCGTCAAATTGTTTTAATGCAAATGCCAATCGTGCATCAGTATCACTACTCGCAGTAGGATTCCGAAAATGATTGGCTACTAAAGGCAATACTGAATGTGGGAAAATCTCTGGTCTTATAAAAGGAACCATCATTCGCTGAAAAGTAATTTTCCATTCATTACCATGAGGCTTGATGTTTCTTCCAAATTTTTCAAAAGCAACCAAATGTGAAATTTCGTGGACTAAAGTAATAAGAAACCGATATTTATTTAAATTGGCGTTTACCGTAATTTCATGTTTACCGCCAATTGATTTTCTATAATCGCCATGACGAGTTTGTCGTTCATTAACAATTTTGAGATGAACGTTATTGCCCTTAATTAATTCAAAGCAAATTTCAACTGCGTGCTCTGGTAAATATTTTAATAATGTTTCACTCATTTAATTTTCAATCTTCTTATTTGCTACTAACAAGGATGAATTAATCTGAAAAGTTGCTCTGTATCATCGACATCTGTCAATCGCATTTTTCCGTCAGCAGCAATCATTTTCAAACCGTGACAACTCGTCACGGTTTCATTTCCTTCGGCTTTTAATCGCTGTTTTAATTTTCGCCAATAGGCATTAGCATCTAAGCTTTCTGTCAATATTGCTATCACAACAATAATTGAAATGAACCATTTTTCTTGTTCGGAATCCCAAACAGCTCTTACTTTTTTATCTTCGAATAATTGAATGGCATCTTGTTGCTTCATAATTATTACGGAGTTGACGATGAAACTTGCAACACTTTTCCGTTGTAGTACTTATTCCCTGTTAGAGCAAAATCAAAAATATAATCTGCCATTGATGCTGCAGAAAGTGGTGCTTCATATCCTGGAAAAGCTTCTTGTAACATTTCGGTATTTACAGCACCAAGGGCTAAAACATTAAAAGCAATTCCTTTTTCTTTATATTCTTCAGCCAGTAATTCTGACAAAGTAATAACTGCACCTTTGCTAGAACTATATGCCGATAGCCCAGCAAACTTCATACTGCCTTGTATGCCACCCATAGAACTTATGGTAACCACATGGCTGCCTTTTTGCAAATACGGCAAAACAATTCTAGTTAAATTAGCCACTCCAAAAACGTTGACTTTATAAATATTTTCAAACTCTTGAGCTGTAGTTTCGGCAAAAGGCTTTAATAATAAACTTCCCGCATTATGAATAATTATATCTACAGTTGCCCATGAAGATGAAATAAAATCTTTTACTTGAACTAAATCTTCCTCTATAGATAAATCGACTGAAAGGCAGGATATGTTTTCGTTTCCTAATAATCTTTTCGGAATGGTTCTAGACAATGCCAAAACTTGATGTCCAGTATTTGCAAATTGCAAAGCCAATTCTAGACCAATTCCGCGAGAAGTTCCTGTTATGATGATTTTTTTCATAAACCTTTTAAATTTATGCTAAAATAAAAAAAATCCCATCGAAATGGGATTTAAACAAACAAATAGTAACAACTTAATTTATTTTAACATTTCTAATTCTTGATTTTTTTAAACACTATACTAAACCAAACCTCTCGAAATCACTATACGTTGAATTTCAGAAGTGCCTTCATAGATTTGAGTAATTTTAGAATCGCGCATCATCCGTTCTACATGGTATTCGGCTACATAACCATTTCCGCCGTGAATTTGAACTGCTTCATTAGCAACTTCCAAAGCAATTTCTGATGCATATAATTTTGCCATAGCGCCAGAGTGAGCAATATCTTTACCTTCATCTTTTTCGCAAGCTGCTTTCATTATTAATAATTTAGCAGCCGTAATCTTAACATACATATCGGCCAATTTAAAGGCAATAGCTTGATGCTTAAAAATTTCTTTCCCAAAAGCTTTACGTTGTTGCGAATACCCCAATGCCAATTCGTAGGCACCTGTTGCAATTCCTAATGCTTGTGAAGCAATACCAATTCGTCCAGCATTTAATACATTCATGGCAAATGCAAACCCAAATCCATCAGCTCCAATTCGGTTTTCTTTAGGGACTTTTACATCATTAAATAGTAACGAATGTGTGTCAGAACCACGAATTCCCATTTTCTTTTCTTTTGGACCAATTTCAAATCCAGGCCAACCTTTTTCAACAATAAAAGCATTGATTCCTTTGTGTCCTTTTTCGATATGTGTTTGCGCAATGACTATATAGGTTGAAGCCGTTGAACCATTAGTAATCCAATTTTTTGTTCCGTTCAACAAATAATAATCTCCTTTATCAACAGCCGTAGTTTTTTGAGAAGTGGCATCACTACCAGCTTCTGGTTCAGACAAACAAAAAGCACCTAAAACATCACCTTTTGCAAGCGGAACCAAATACTTCATTTTTTGTTCCTCGTTTGCATATTTTTCTATACCCGCACAAACTAACGAATTATTTACAGACATAATGACGCAGGACGAAGCATCAACTTTTGCAATTTCGATCAACGCTAGTGCATAAGAAACATTATCTAGACCTGAACCACCATATTTAGGATCTACCATCATACCTAAAAAACCGAGCTCTGCCATCTTTTTTACCTGGTCTGTAGGAAATCTAGAATGTTCATCTCTTTCAATTACACCCGGCAATAACTCATTTTGAGCAAAATCTTTAGCCGCTTGTTGAATCATTAAATGTTCTTCAGTAAGATTGAAATCCATATTTAAATTAGATAAAAATTGTGTTTTATTTCAAATTTAATCAAAGGTAATTTTTTATTGCCATATTTTCAATTTTGATTTGTATTTTTGACTGATGCAACAGCAAAAGTATAATGTTATTGGAGTCATGTCTGGAACCTCACTTGATGGTATCGATTTGGCACATATTCATTTTACAATTATTGATAAATTTTGGACTTTCGAAATTCTTGAATCTGAAACTGTTCCGTATAGCCAAGATTGGATTTCTGAATTAAAAAAAGCGGTAGATTTCTCGACAAACGAGTTAAAAATCTTAAACAGTAACTATACAGCACTATTAGGCACTGTTATTTTCGATTTTATTAAAAAATATAAAATTTCAAATCTCGATGCAGTATGTTCACACGGACATACTATTTTACATCAACCTCAAAAAGGAATTACTTTACAAATTGGCAATTTACCCAAAATTGCTTCTATTTGTAAACAGACTGTGGTGTGTAATTTCAGAATTCAAGATGTCCTTTTGGACGGTCAGGGTGCTCCATTAGTGCCAATAGGAGATCGGATACTATTTTCTGAATATGATTATTGCTTGAATCTAGGGGGATTTTCAAACATTTCTTTTGAATCAAATAAAAAACGTATTGCTTTTGATATTTCTCCTGTAAATACAGTTTTAAATTACTACTCAAATAAATTGGGCTTAGAGTATGACAATAAAGGGCAAATAGCACGTTCAGGAAAAATAAACATTGATTTATTGAATGAATTAAATAGTTTAGAATTTTATAGAAAATCTTTCCCTAAATCACTTGGGTTTGAATTTGTAAAAGGAATCGTTTTACCCATAATTGAAAATCATTCGATTTCAATTGAAGATAAAATGCGAACTTTTACTGAACATATTGCCCAGCAAATAGGATTGGCTTTAAATAGCTTCGAATCAAGCATTGACAAAAATGGCAAATTATTAATAACTGGCGGTGGTGCATATAATGATTTTTTAATTGAAAGAACACAATATTATTTACCAAAAACAGCAATAGTAATTCCTGATTCTAAATTACTTGAATATAAAGAAGCCTTGATTTTTGCATTATTAGGTGTTTTAAAATTGCGTAATGAAATAAATGTTTTAAGTAGTGTAACAGGCTCTAATAAAGACCATTGTTCTGGTTTTGTTTATAATACAGATGAGGATTTAGATTTAAAATTGAATTAAACCAATAAAATAAACAATTTATTTTTTATATATTCGTTATGAAAAACAAGACAATCAATTAAAAAAATATGGAATTGACAGATTTAGAAAACAAAAAAAAGTCATTACTCATGACAACTGCATTATTTGCACTTTTGTTTTTATTATTTTTTTATTTAAAATTCTCCAATCAAATTATACTTCCTACTCTTGAAGGTGGCGGTGGTGGCGGAGAAGTTGCCGTAAATTTTGGAGATAGTGATGTAGGCTCGGGCGATAATTTTCAATCCGTTGAAAAAGTAATAGCCACTCCAAAACAAACACAACCAACTGCCTCTAATGAAAAAGAAATTGTGGTTAGCGAAAATGATGATGCTCCCGCAATTGCCGAAGTAAAAAAGCCAACTGAAAAACCTAAAAAAGTCGAAGTTGTAAAGCCCATTGTTAAAGAAGTTCCAAAACCTTCAAAATCAACTTCTGATGCCTTATCCAATTTACTAAACGGATCAAATAAATCTGGAGATGGTGATGATAGAGAAGCTGGAAATAAAGGAAAGTCAAATGGTGATAAAAATGCCAGCGGTTATAATGGCGGTGGAGGAAGCGGAACAGGAAGTGGCGGAGGAAACGGTTCGGGTCAAGGTTTAGGAACAGGAAGTGGCTACGGAACAGGCTCTGGGAGCGGAACAGGAAATGGTAACGGAAATTATCAATTAGGAAATAGAAAAGCTTTAAATAAACCTCAACCGAATTACATTTGCGATGAACAGGGAATAGTTGTAGTTCAAATAGCTGTTGATAAATCAGGTAAAGTTATTACTGCAAATCCTGGTATTAGAGGAACTACAAATGCTGCTAAATGTTTATTAGACCAAGCGAAAATTGCTGCATTAAATACCAAATGGCAATCAGACGATGCAGCTCCTGAAAAACAAGTG
Organism: Flavobacteriaceae bacterium; assembly: GCA_947457255.1. Lineage (GTDB taxonomy): Bacteria > Bacteroidota > Bacteroidia > Flavobacteriales > Flavobacteriaceae > Flavobacterium. Next base: position 28,943 of record CANGUZ010000015.1, on the reverse strand, counting down.
GGAAAAATTATTTATAATTTTAAATTAACCGATTAGGAAATTACTTTATTCCTCATACATTGTATATTTAATGGATTATCAAGAAACGGTGCAATGGATGTTTAATCAACTTCCTGTATATCAACTACAAGGTGCAATAGCTTATAAAAAAGATTTAACCAATACAATTCTTTTAGCCAGTCATTTAGGAAATCCAGAGGCAGAAATTAAATGCATTCATGTTGCTGGCACAAACGGAAAAGGTTCAACATCACACATGCTGGCTTCCATTCTTCAAGAAGCAGGATACAAAGTTGGCTTATATACTTCGCCACATTTAAAAGATTTTAGAGAACGAATTAAAATTAACGGAGAGGAAATTGACGAAGATTTTGTATGCAATTTTATAAATAAACACAAAAGTTTTTTTGAAAATAATGAATTAAGTTTTTTTGAAATGACAGTGGGTTTGGCTTTTGATTATTTCAAAACAAAAAAAGTTGATATTGCTGTTATCGAAGTAGGAATGGGTGGTAGATTAGATTCTACTAATATCATTACGCCACTAATTTCTGTAATTACAAATATTGGTCTAGATCACACTCAGTTCCTAGGCACTACATTAGAGTGTATTGCTTTTGAGAAAGCAGGAATCATTAAACCAAAAATTCCTATCGTGATTGGCGAATATACAAATGAAACTCGAACCGTTTTTCTAAATAAAGCTAAAACTACTTGTTCAGAATTATTTTTTGCTTCGGATATCATTGAAGAAACTTTTCCTTCAGCATTGTTGGGCAATTATCAAGAACATAATAAAAAAACTGTTTTACAAACGATACGAATATTGAATTCACAAAATGAATTTATTATTACAGAAGAGCAAATAAAAAATGGATTACTAAATGTTATAAAAAATACTGGCCTTTTTGGAAGGTGGCAGCAAATAAATGAATTCCCAAAAGTAATTTGTGATACAGCACACAATAAACATGGACTGACTATTGTTTTACATCAAATTCAAAATGAAATATTCGACACGCTACATTTTGTTTTAGGAGTTGTAAATGATAAAGATTTAGATGATATTTTACCTTTATTTCCAAAAAAAGCTACTTATTATTTTTGTAAGCCCGACATCCCTAGAGGATTAGACGCGTCCTTTTTACAACAAAAGGCACTAGAATTTGGCTTGATAGGCGAAGTATATAATACTGTTTCAGAAGCTTATAACAAAGCCTTAAAAGCTGCTCAAAAATCAGACTTTATATATGTAGGAGGTAGCACATTTGTAGTCGCAGAAATTTTATAAAATTTATTAATTTTTACTTGCATATCCAAAAAAGTGACTTATATTTGCACTCGCAATACGGAAGTAGTAATACTTAAAATATTGTAACCCTAAAGGGCGATTAGCTCAGCTGGTTCAGAGCACCTCGTTTACACCGAGGGGGTCGGGGGTTCGAACCCCTCATCGCCCACAAAAAACTCCTTAAGAAATTAAGGAGTTTTTTTTATATAATTATGGAATATATAGTTTATATACTTTTTAGTGAAACTAAAGACCGGTTTTATATTGGTTACTCTTCAAATCTGAAAGAAAGAATTATTCGGCACAATCAAAAAAGCAAAGGTTTTACTGGCAATACTAACGATTGGAGAGTTGTTTATGTTGAAAAATATAAAACAAAAGAACTCGCTCAACAAAGAGAATTACAAATTAAAAATTGGAAAAGTAGAATTAAAATTCAAGAATTAATAGTTCTATTTAATTCAAAAAGAGATTAGCTCAACTGGTTCAGAGCATCCCGATGCAATCGGGAGGGTCGGGGGTTCGAACCCCTCATCACCCACAAAACTTCTCAAGAAATTAAGGAGTTTTTTTTATATCAATTCTAAAACTCTTTCTAAAGCCATTCCTCTAGAACCCTTTATCAGAATTATAGTATCCTTTAAATTAATGTGTTTAAAATCATTTGAAAAAGAATCAAAAGTATCATAAAAATGAAAATTGCTTTTCTCAATTTTAAGAGAATAAAAGTCCTTACCAATGAAATAACAAGTTATTTGAATTTCATTTAAAAGAGAGTTAACCACAGCCTTGTGTTCAAGACTACTTTCAGTACCCAATTCGAACATATCACCTAAAATCAAAATCTTGTTTTCTCTTTCCAACTGAATAAAATTAGCAATTGCAACAGCCATACTACTTGGATTTGCATTATAAGCATCCAGAATTATCTCATTTGTATTTTTATAAATCAATTGAGATCTATTATTTTCAGGAATGTAACTCTCTATTGCTGATTTGATATCACTGTCGAGGACATTAAAATATTTTCCAATAGTAATCGCAGCATTAATATTATTGGCATTATATAAACCTATAAGGTGCGTTTGAATATTTATATTTGAAAAAGTGATTGCTACAAATGGATTAGCCTTTATATCTAAAATAGTAACATCGGCTTCTGCTTTATTATATCCAAAAGAAAAGGTTTTCAAATTTTTTGTTTTGTCAACCTGAATTGAATCCTCTAGATTTATAAAAACGGTTTTATTATGCTGTAAAAGGTATGAATACATTTCACTTTTTCCTTTAATTACTCCTTCTACTCCTCCAAAACCTTCTAAATGTGCTTTGCCAAAATTAGTAATATAACCAAAATCAGGCTGAGCAATTTCGCATAAAAAGGCAATTTCTTTTTGATGATTGGCTCCCATTTCAACAATTCCAATTTCTGTTTTACTATCAAATGAAAGTAATGTTAAAGGAACTCCAATATGATTATTTAAATTTCCAATGGTTGCTTTGGTATTGTATTTTTTTGAAAGAACACAATTAATTAACTCTTTAGTGGTTGTTTTACCGTTACTTCCTGTTAAGGCTATTATGGGAAGTTTTAAATAATTACGATGAAATTTAGCTAGTTCTTGCAAAGTCGCTAAACTATCTTGAACTAGTATTGTTCTTTCATCTATATAAAAACTTGAATTGTCAATTATCACATAAGCGGCATTTTTCTCTAAAGCTTCTTTTGCAAAAGTGTTAGCGTCAAATCGATCTCCTTTTATGGCTACAAAAAGTGAGTTAGGTGAAATTTTTCTAGTATCTATTGAAATGGAACTGCATTTCAAAAATAGATTATGAATGGCTTCAATATTCATCAAAATAATTTTAAAAAATAAAAGCCCTAATGAAAGGGCTTTTATAGTATTTATACGTTTGCAATTAATTTATTAATTTCTTGCTCTTTTCTTTTTATCAGCTTTAGCACCAACTCTAGACATTGCACATCTAAAACCAATATAGTCAGTCGCCATATCTTGAGGGAAATATCTTCTTTGAGCTGGATCTAACCAATATGCTCTGTCTCTCCAAGAACCTCCTTTGTATACTCTAACATCATCGTTGATAAGTGTAGTTCTTTTATTAGATTTGTCATATTTTCTAATCATTTTACCTAAACTATCAACAGTCACATTGTGTTGAGGAGAATCATACATTTTATGCTTATCTTTAGATTTTGCATCTTCTTCTTCAGATGAACCAAAGTCAAAGTATCTAGTAGATTGTTTATCACCATCTCTGTAGTTTCTTTCATCACTTTTGTCAAAGTTTTGTCTCAAATAAGTTTCCTTTTCATCTACTGGTACTTGTGCTATTTGTCCAGGGAAGTTTCTTGCCATAATTCTTCCATTTGATAAAGTATCAAATTTTTGACTTTCACCTGTTACTAATTCCACTTTACCGTCATCTCCAATTTTATTTTTGGTATAAACATTACCTCTAAAATAATTGAAATCACTAGCTTCATCATCAACTATCGGTCTGTAAACATCGGCAACCCATTCTGCAACGTTTCCAGCCATATCATACAAACCGAAATCATTAGGAGGATACGATTTTACACTATTAGTAATATCAGCTCCATCGTCAGACCATCCAGCAATTCCTCCATAATCTCCTTTTCCTTGCTTAAAGTTTGCCAATTGGTCACCTCTAACTTGTCTTTTACCAGATCTTGTATAACTACCAGACCAAGGATATTTCTTTTGTCCTTTATAGATGTTATATTCTCTTTGTCCTACATCGGCAGCAGCAGCATATTCCCACTCAGCTTCAGTTGGCAATCTATACTCAGGAAGAATAAGTCCTGATGATCTTTGTGCATAAACATTTTTTGCAGCAGTTTCAGTCGAAGGGTTATCTTTAGTTCCTTTAGTTTTAACTGGTTTAGATTTTGAATTTCTAGGTCCTTTTAATACAATTTTCTCATCTCCTCCAAAAGCTTTAGTAGGAGCGTTCAAATAAGTTTCTGTACTAAAAACAGCCTCTGCTTTTACATCAAGAACTTTTGCGTCTTTTTTCAAATACCCTTGTGTTTCAAGAGTACTTTCATTTACACGATCTGTTCTCCATTTACTAAACTCAACTGCTTGAATCCAATTTACCCCAACTACTGGGTAATTTGCATAAGCTGGATGTCTCAAATAATTATTAGTCATAGTTTCGTTATAACCCAATCGGTTTCTCCAAACTAAAGTGTCGGGAGACGCCCCTTCATATATATTTTTGTAATTCTCTTGTTCAGGTGGAAAAACTCTCTTTAACCAGTCAAGGTATTCCATGTACATAACATTTGTAACTTCAGTTTCATCCATATAAAATGACTGAACGTGTTGTTGATTTGGAGAATTATTCCAATCATGCATTACATCGTCTTGTACTTTACCCATTGTAAAAGTACCACCTTCTACCATAACCAATCCAGGACCGGTTGCTTGCTTTTTAAAATTAGAAGCAAATTGAAAACCTCCTTTTTTGTCGTTAATTTTCCAACCAGTAGCGGTTGAAGCGTTCTTCGTACTGGATTTCTTACTACAACTAGTAGCGAAACCTAAAACAATTACTAGTGATAGTAATAATTTAACAGTCATAATTTTGTTTACTTTCATACTTTTCGTAGGTAATAAATTTCGAGGCGCAATATATGAATTTCAAATTAAATTGCAACATCTTATTGTGAAATAATAATAAAAATGTATCGAGTTAAAAATTTACTTTCTCATACAACGCAAAAATAAAACAATTATTACAAAATTCATATTAAATAAATTATTTTTACACTTCGTAATATTTTAGCTTTTCTAGCGTTATTCATCATGATGAGAAAAATAATATCCTTTTCACTTATTTTGTACTCTTTTGTTTGCTCAAGTCAACAAAAAGGAGACATAGTTATTAATTGGTCCGAAAAAACTAAAGTTTCTTTTGGTAGTTATGAATTAAATATCCCACAATTCAATCCTGAAAATTTTGAATTTGACAGTTTTAAAAAACAACTTTTTTTTAAGTTAAAACTCAATCAACCTAACGAAATTGATGAAAACAATCTTCAGATTACAAATGTAGTTTATGAAAGCATTTCGGATGTTGAGCTAGGCGATTTGAATCTTAAAGCAATCCCTAATAGCATTAATGCTTCTATTAAAAACCTCAAAGCTAGAAATAACTTTTTTGCATTACTGAAACTTTCTCCTATAATTAAAGACGTAAATGGTTTAAAAAAAATCAAATCATTTACATACAGTATAAATACAGCCAATTCTAATTCTAGAATAAAAAATAATGCAAAAAATAATTTTAATCAGATATCAAACTCAGTTCTTTCAACTGGAGTATGGCATCGTTTTTATGTTGTAAAATCGGGTGCATATATCATTAGCAAAAGTTTTTTAAAACAAATTGGTATTAGTACTGAAAGTATTGACCCAAAAAAAATTAAAATTTATGGAAATGGTGGTCGAATGATACCGCTTAAAAATAGCGATTATTATCCTGATGATTTAATAGAAAATGCTATACAAGTCGTAGGAGAAAGTGATGGTGTTTTCAACGACAACGATTATATTTTATTTTATGCAGAAGGAGTTGATCAATGGAATAATGAAAGCCAAACTACAAACAATTTATACGACAACAAATCCTACTATTATATAAATACGCAAGGATTGGACGGCAAAAGAGTTCAAAATACAATTCAACCCGCCGAAAACAGAGACCTAATTATTAATACCTTTGATGATTACCAATATTATGAAACTGATAAGGTAAATATAGTTAGACTCGGCAGAAGGTGGTTAGGCGAACAATTTAGTATAGACAACGAACAAGATTTCGAGTTCAATATTCCTAATATAGTAACAACATCACCTGTTAGAATGTCTGTAATTGGCACGGCGATATCTCCATCAACCACCTCTTTCGAAGTAAAAGCGAACAATCAAATTGCTGGAACTATTTCTTTCTCTCAAATTGGAGGGTCAGCTGAAGCTGATTTATCAGATTTAAATACAACAATATCTGCTTCAGAAAAAATTACTATTTCATTAAAATATGATAATAAAGGTGTGCCAGATTCTAAAGGCTATCTTGATTACATTTTTTTAAAATCAAATCGAAACTTAAAAGGATATGGAAAACAGTTTCATTTTCAATACGATTTAGCCAGTTCGGCTCTTGGTATAGGAGAGTATCAAATTGCTGATGCTTCTACCATTCAACAAGTTTGGGATATTACCGATATTTATAATGTAACAAAAATTGAAAATTCTAATCAGACTTTATTTACTTTTAAAGCTAATCTTGGGGAAACCAGAAAATACTTGGCAGTAGATTTAAATGATTTATATACTCCATTAAAGGACTCACAAACTGCTGTTGCGAATCAAAATTTAAAAGGAACAATATTTAATGATACCCAAGGTAAATTTCAAGATATTGATTATATTATAATTTGCCCAAGATTTTTAACAAATCAGGCAGAAAAACTAGCTAATTTCCATCGAAAATATTCCAATTTAAATGTTAAAGTAGTTAATTTAGAAACCATTTATCCTGAATTTTCTTCAGGAAAACAAGACATTGGTGCGATTAGGAATTTCATTAAATATGTTTATTTTAATGCTTCTTCGCCTGAAAAACGAATACAATATCTAAATCTTTTTGGTGACGCATCCTATGATTTTAAGAATCGTGTTTCTATAAACGGCAACATTGTGCCCATATATCATGCTCTGAGTAGTTTTACAACAGGAGAATCATCATTTGCATCTGATGACTTTTTTGGTATGATGGATGAGAATGAAGGCAATATAGACATTTCAGAAGGTGGTTTAGACATTGCTGTAGGGAGAATGATTGCAAATACTACTTTACAAGCTGATGAGTTAGTAAATAAAGTTATTGAATACCACGACATTAAATCGTATGGAAATTGGAGAAATAATTTAGTAGTTGTATCCGATGATTCAGATAAAACGAGTGATAGAAGTTTACAATCAAGAATTAATAATATGGCTGACAAAATTGTCTCAGAAAAGCCGTTTTTTAATCTAAATAAAATATTGTTAGACTCCTATGTTCAGGAAACGTCTGCTGGTGGAGCTAGGTACCCTAAAGCACGTCAGGAATTATTTAATGCTTTTGAAAAAGGTGCATTGGTATTTAATTATCTGGGGCACGGTGGTGAAGACGGCCTTTCACAAGAACGAATTTGGGAAAAATCGGACGGCCAAAATTTAAGCAACCGCTATAAATATCCATTATTTATAACCATAACCTGTGATTTTTCGCGATTTGACAATCCTTTTAGACCAACGGCTGGAGAATATACCTATTGGAACCCTAAAGGCGGTGCCATATCAATGATTACTACAATTCGCGAAATAGGGCAAACCACAGGAGAAAACTTTAATGATGTTTTGGCACGCTACCTCTTTTCTTATGGTTCAAATGAATATACTTCGATAGCTGAGTCACTTCGATTAGCTAAAAATAATTTTGGACCAAGAACAGATGTTGTTTTTTATTTAGGAGATCCAGCTTTAAAACTAGATATTCCTCAGCCAAAAATAAATCTTACAAAGGTAAATGACTCTCCAATTTCAGGACCCGTTGATGATTTTAAATCATTAGCCTATGTAAAACTTGCTGGAGAAATTACAGATGAAAACAATAATCCATTGCCAAGTTACAATGGGGAATTATCAGTTCAGATTTTTGATAAAAATATAATTAGAACTACTCTTGATAATGATAAAAATAGTCCCTCAATAAATTTTAATACTTTAGGAGAAACTATTTTTAGAGGAAATGCTACGATTACAAACGGACAATTCGAGTTTGGTTTTGTAGTACCAAGAGACATATCGATTCCAGTAAATAACGGTAGAATTAGTTTTTACGGTAAAAGAGGTGAAATATTATTAGACAAAACTGGTTTTGATACTTCAATTAGAATTGGTGGAGTAAATCAAAATGCAGTAGCAGACAAGACAAACCCTACCGTTAGGTTGTTTATGAATGATCAAACTTTCATATCTGGAGGAATTACCAATGAATCTCCACTATTTTTAGCCTTTCTTGAAGATGATAACGGTATAAATACTGCAGGTGGTATAGGACACGATATTATTGCCATTTTAGATGGAGATGAAAATAACCCAATTAAACTTAATGATTATTATGAAACCGAATTAGACAATTATAAAAAAGGGAAGTTGAAATTTCCTTTTAGAAATCTGTCTAAAGGATTACATACTATAACTTTTAAGGCATGGGATGTTTATAATAATCCTGTAACTTCAGAAATTCAGTTTATTGTAGTTGGAGATGAATCCATAACGCTAACAAATGTTTTAAATTATCCCAACCCGTTTGTAAATTATACCCAATTTTGGTTTACTCACAACCGCCCTTTCGAACCATTGGAAGTTCAGGTACAAATTATGACCATTACTGGAAAAATAGTATGGACAAAAAATCAAACAATAACTACTGACGGGTTTCTTTCAAGAGAAATTACTTGGGATGGCAAAGATGACTTTGGCGATAAAATAGGGAAAGGTACTTATGTCTATAAACTAACGGTAAAATCAACACTGACAAATTCTAAAACAGAAAAATTTGAAAAACTTGTCATACTTTAATTTAATACTATATTTGTAAACTTTTTAAAAATTAAGAATGAAAAAAATTGCAACAGTTCTAATCTGTTTATTAATAATCCCATTTTCAAAAGCACAGGAAAGAGTAATCACTACTGGAGTACCTTTTTTATTAGTTGCTGGTGATGCGCGCGCAGCAGGTATGGCTGACAATGGAGTTGCCACTTCTGCCGATGTGTATTCCCAACAATGGAATCCTTCAAAATATGCTTTTTCATTAGACAAACAAGGATTTTCTGTGAGTTACACTCCCTACTTAGTTGAGTTGGTAAATGATATATCATTAAGCCAACTTACCTATTTTAATAAAATTAATGAACAAAGTGCTTTTGCATCGAGCATTCGGTTTTTTAGTTTAGGAGAAATTGAGTTGAGAGATGATGCTGAATCCATCGCTAATGTAGTAAAACCATCAGAATTTGCGATAGATTTATCTTATGCATTAAAACTTAGCGAACGTTTCTCGATGTCGGTTGGTGGTCGTTTTATTCGGTCAAATTTAGCAATACCAACTGTAGGAGGAAGTTCTGTGGGTGCAAACTCATTTGCCGTTGATGTTTCTGGATTTTATCAATCTGAACAAACTGCCTTTACTGATTTTGACGGAAGATGGCGATTTGGATTCAATTTTCAAAATATGGGTCCAAAAATCAATTATGACCAAACTCAAAGCTCTACTGTAGGATCTAATTTTTTACCGTCAAACATGAAAATAGGTGGTGGATTTGATTTTATTTTAGACGACTACAATAAAGTGGGCTTGAATTTAGAATTTAATAAACTATTAGTCCCAACGCCACAAGAACCTAAAGATATTGATGGTGATGGAGAAATTTCAAATAACGAGAGAAATGTTACCAATAATGAATACAACAAAATTGGCTGGACAGATGGTATCATTAAATCTTTTAACGATGCTCCAGATGGTTTAAGTGAAGAGTTAAAAGAATTTACCTATTCAGTAGGTGCAGAATATATGTATCAAGATTCGTTTGCGTTTCGTTTGGGGTATTTCAATGAAAGTCCACTAAAAGGCGCACGACGATTTTTTTCGCTTGGAACTGGTTTTACTTATAACGTAATAAAAATTGACGTTTCTTATTTATTTTCTGCTTCTAGAGTTAGAAATCCTTTAGAGAATACATTACGTTTTTCTCTTAGTTTTGCATTTGGCGACAAATATGATGAGTACTAAATAGCATTTTTAATATAAAATTATAAAAATCCAAATTTCGAATTATCGTAATTTGGATTTTTTTTATGTTAAAAACACGTTATCTAGTAATAAAAACAAAAATTAGAAGAAAAATTTGTTTAATTTGGCATTCCGAAAATTCTAATAAAAAATAATATATTCTTATACATGAAAGAAATTAGTATTACAACGAAATTTTCAAGTTATGATTCGCTTAACGAATTACCTTCAGACATACAAGATTTAATGGAACAAGCCATAGCCATTCGAAAAAAAGCATATGCACCGTATTCAAAATTTAGAGTTGGAGCAGCTATCTTATTGGATAACGGAAAAATAGTTTTAGGTTCTAATCAAGAAAATGCTGCCTATCCTTCAGGGCTTTGTGCCGAGCGAGTAGCTATTTTTCAAGCAGGAGCTATATATCCTGATGCAAAAATTTTAAAAATGGCAATTACTGCAGCCTCTGATACGAATACTACTTCTACTCCTATTCCACCCTGCGGAGGATGCAGACAAACTATTTCAGAATACGAATTCAAACAAGAGCAACCCATTGAAATTTATTTTATGGGCGAAATTGGCGTGATTTATAAATCAGATTCCTTAAAAAATCTACTCCCTTTCATGTTTGATAAAAACTTCTTGTAAAAAAGCTAAAAACTACGATTTAAATTTTAGTTCTAACTCGGAAAGTACTATTTTTGCTCTTCGCAAATTGGAGTACAATTTAGGTTGAAGAAAATAACTGTATTTTTTTATTCGAACAACTTTAAATTTACTATTACAAAAACTGTTTAGCAAAGAAAATTAGCCAAATGAAAGAAGTTACAAAAGAAGTTTATTTAAAGTGGTACGAAGACATGCTGCTTTGGAGAAAGTTTGAAGACAAACTAGCTGCACTTTACATTCAACAAAAAGTAAGAGGATTTCTTCACTTATATAATGGTCAAGAAGCCGTTTTAGCAGGCGCCTTGCACGTCATGGAATTAGGCGGAAAAGACAAAATGATTACTGCATACAGAAACCACGTTCAACCTATTGGAATGGGTGTTGATCCTAGAAGAGTAATGGCAGAATTGATGGGAAAAGTAACAGGAACATCAAAAGGAATGGGCGGTTCTATGCATATTTTTTCTAAAGAGCATGGGTTTTATGGAGGTCACGGAATTGTTGGTGCTCAAATACCAGTAGGTGCCGGAATGGCTTTTGCCGATAAATATTTTGAAACTGGCGGTGTAACCCTTACCTATTTTGGTGATGGCGCAGCACGTCAAGGTTCACTTCACGAAGCTTTCAATATGGCGATGTTATGGAAACTTCCTGTAGTATTCATTGTTGAAAATAATGGATATGCTATGGGAACATCTGTAGAAAGAACTGCCAATCATACTGATATTTGGAAACTAGGTTTAGGATATGAAATGCCTTGCGGACCTGTAGACGGAATGAATCCAGTAAAAGTTGCAGAAGCCATGCACGAAGCTATGGAAAGAGCACGTCGTGGTGATGGACCAACTTTTTTAGAAATGAAAACGTATCGTTACAGAGGACACTCTATGTCTGATGCACAACTATACCGTTCTAAAGACGAAGTAGAAGAATACAAAAAAATTGATCCTATTACACAAGTTTTGGATGTAATTAAAGATCAGAAATATGCTACAGAAGCTGAAATTGAAATTATTGATCAAAGGGTAAAAGATTTGGTAGAAGAATGTGTAACCTTTGCCGAAGAATCTCCATTTCCTGAAATACAACAATTGTATGATGTAGTATACGAAGAAAAAAATTATCCATTTTTACCACACAAACTATAATTAAATTATGGCAAAAATTATCACCATGCCACGCTTAAGTGATACTATGACCGAAGGTGTTGTAGCAAAATGGCTTAAGAAAGTGGGCGATAAAATTAGCGAAGGAGACATCTTAGCAGAAATTGAAACCGATAAAGCAACTATGGAATTTGAATCGTTCAATTCTGGAACGCTTTTACATATTGGGCTTCAGGAAGGAGAAACAGCACCTGTTGATTCTCTTTTAGCAATCATAGGAGCAGAAGGAGAAGACATAACACCTTTACTTCATTTAGGTAGACCAACAACTGCATCAGCAACTGAAACAGCAGCTGATACTAAAGAAGAAGCAAAAGAAGAACAAACAATTGCAAGCCCAGCGGCTGCAACTGCAGAAATTCCAAAAGGAGTTGTTGTAGTGACTATGCCAAGACTGAGCGATACCATGACCGACGGAACAGTAGCCACTTGGTTAAAAAAAGTTGGCGATGCAGTTGCTGAAGGTGATATTTTAGCTGAAATTGAAACTGACAAAGCAACGATGGAATTTGAATCGTTTCATTCTGGAACTTTATTATTTGTTGGTGTTCAAGAAGGACAAACTGCACCTGTAGATAGTTTATTAGCTATTATAGGTCCTGCAGGAACTGACGTCTCTGGAATTTCACAAAATTATACTGGTGGCGCAAGTCCAGCTGTCGCAGCTCCTGCTGAAAAAACAGCCGAAGCTAAAACTGAAACTCCAGCAGCAGTTACTGAAAAAACCGAAGAAGCCATACAAGTCGTTTCTGACGGAAGAAGAATATTTATATCGCCATTAGCAAAAAAAATTGCTGAACAAAAAGGAATCAATATTTCTCATGTAAAAGGTTCTGGCGAAAACGGACGTATCGTAAAAAGTGACATCGAGAATTTTGTACCAACTGTTACTAGTGCTCCACAAGCTCCTAGCGCATCACCAGTACAAAAAGCAGAAGCTCCTGTTGCAAAACCTTATGTTCCATCTGGTGAAATATTTACAGAGGAAATCAAGAATTCGCAAATGCGAAAAATTATTGCTAAACGTTTAGCAGAATCTTTATTTACAGCTCCTCACTACAACCTAGTGATAGAGGTAACTATGGATGAGGCAATGAAATCAAGAGCTACCATTAATAGTGTTCCTGATACCAAAGTTTCGTTTAATGATATGGTAATAAAAGCATGCGCTATTGCATTAAAAAAACATCCAAAAATCAATTCGCAATGGAAAGAAGATGTTATCATCATTAACCATCACGTAAATATTGGTGTTGCAGTTGCAGTAGAAGATGGACTAGTAGTTCCTGTATTACCATTTACAGACGGAATGAGTTTATCTCAAATAGGTGCTAGTGTGAGAGATCTTGCAGGAAGAGCCAAAAACAAAAAACTATTACCTAGCGAAATGGAAGGCAGTACGTTTACAATTTCAAATCTTGGAATGTTTGGTATTACTGAATTTAACTCTATTATCAACCAACCGAATTCTGCCATACTATCTGTAGGAGCGATTGTTGAGAAACCCGTGGTTAAAAACGGACAAATTGTAGTAGGAAATACCATGATGCTCTCATTGGCATGTGATCACCGTACGATTGACGGTGCAACTGGAGCGCAGTTTTTACAAACGCTGAAACAATATATTGAAAACCCAGTTACCATGCTGGCGTAACATTATAACTTTACAAATGAAATCCCGTCTTGTTTTAAATAAGACGGGATTTTTTATATATTAGTATTTTAATTAAAATGCCCAAAGATGGATAATAAAGTATTCCCTATTTATAGAAATGATATTGATGGACTTAGAGCTATTGCCGTTTTGGCCGTTATATTATTTCACATGGGATATCTCCCTAACGGATATTTAGGAGTTGATGTCTTTTTTGTTATTAGCGGCTATCTTATTACAAAAATTATATATGCTGAGGCAATCGAAAATAAATTTTCTATTTACCAGTTTTACTTACGTAGAATAAGAAGAATTATTCCTTTGATGCTATTCACAACGTTAGTGGCTTTAATTACAGGATTGTTTGTTATGCTCCCTGATGATTTAGAGAATTTAAGCCAATCAGTTATAGCAACCAATTTCTTTGCAAATAATATTTTACTAAAAATTACCACAGTTAATTATTGGAATATCATTAACGATTACAAACCTTTAATGCATACTTGGAGTCTTGGTATTGAGGAACAATTTTATCTCGTTTACCCTCTACTCTTCCTTATTTGCAATAAAAAAAGAGTGAAATGGGTTTTGCCTATTCTAGTTATTTTAACTGGATTTTCTTTGTTGCTATTTGTTATCTCTACAAATGAAGCTGCAAAGTTTTTTACCATTCCATTCCGGTTTTTTGAGTTATCACTTGGAGGCATTGGAGCGATAGTATTTAAAGAGAAAGGAATTAATAGTAACTATAAACTATTTTTAATTATTGCCCTACTTGTATTATTGTACTTAGAAACCCACATCCCAAACCATTTAAAATTAATTGCAGTTGTAATAATTTCTTTTGGAATACTGGTTTCTAACTACGATTACAATAAATGGAACGCATTCATTTTAGAAAACAAAGTGATGATTGGCATTGGTAAAATAAGTTTTAGTCTTTATATGTGGCATCAGATAGTTCTAGCATTTTCGCGCTATTTCATTTTAGAAACTATTAGTATCACTAATGCAGTATTTATAGGCGTAACTATTTTAGTATTATCTTTATTATCCTATTTTTTTATCGAGCAGCCATTTAGAAACAAAGAAAAAATAAAGAATACTGTTTTACTTTTTTCAACAGGGGTTGGATTAATTATTTCTACTGCTATAGCTTTTTATATTTATTCTATTTCTGGGATTTTAAAAGATGTTCCCGAATTGGACATTGTTAAAGATAATACACAAAAAAACAGCAATGTCATAAACGTTAAACGAAATCCGCATATAAAATACAACGCAAGAATCTACGACTTCAATAACGAATTCACAAATACTCCTACCACTAAAGTTTTAGTTATAGGCGCTAGTTTTGCAAGAGATTGGGGTAATGTTTTATTAGAATCTAAATATGGCAATCAAATTGAACTATCGTATGTAGAAGACATCAATTATTGCAAGAATTTTGAAGAACGAATTCGTCAAGCTAAATGTATTTTTCTTGCCGAAAAAAATGGAACCAATAGGTCTTGGCTAGACTCTATTGCTAGAATATATAAAATCGACACTTCGAAAGTATGGAACGTTGGACTGAAGAATTTTGGCGCCAATAACGGAATATATTATAACCGAAAAAACAATCCTGATTATTGCTCTCAAAGAACCAAAATGATTACTGGCATTTTAGAGCGCAATGAACTCCTAAAAAAACAGTGGAAAAATAAATACATTGATGTAATGGGTTCTATTATTGATAAAAAAAATACAATCCCAGTATTTACGAATCAATGCAAGTTTATTAGTCAGGATTGCAAACACTTTACCAAAAGCGGCGCTACTTATTTTGGAGAAATTATTGATTTAAAACCATATTTAAATCCTTAATAAATGAATATCTAGGTTACGATTATTTTATATAAATTAGCAATACTACTAAAATCTAATGATTGTCATACAAAGCAAACGCAAATTAAATGAGTAATTGTGATTATGTAAGATTTAGAAACATGTATCGCTTCATGCAAAAAAAGACAAATCCAATAAGAAAAATAAAATTTTAAAATACAACAATATGAAAACACTATTTTTGATTATATTGATAATTACATCACTGACTATAACAAGTTGTGAAAAAGATGGTAATCAGGTTCCAAATATAACAACTGGTATAACTGGAAATATAAAATATGGAATTGGTGATTGTATGCCAATAATTGATGAAAGTTCTAGAATATATAATAATTATAATGGTGAAATCTACTTTATTATAAAATCTGATCTAGAAAACCTTGGCAATGGTGATTTTGAACAATTGAAAGCAAATAGTATTCAATCAACTATAAAAAATGGAGAATTAGTAATTGAATTACCAATAAATACTTATATAGTAATGCCAAAGGATGTCTATTTATACTCTGATTCAAATACAATTACAATTGAAAAAGGAATTGTATTGAATAAAAATTTCAAATTTTGGAAATGTACATCCTACTAAAAGAAAATTTGAAAAACAATTTTAATAAAGAGCGAACGCACAAAAGGCGTTTCAAAAAAGTGTCTTTTTTTTAAGTTCACGTTTGCGTTTCACAAGTTTTTTTATCTTTAAAAGAAAATAATCATTTCTGAAGGTGCAACTGCATGAAGGCGAAATGTTACCATCTATTTACAAACAGAAACAACACTATCTATGAAAAAAATTACTACTGCTATTTTTCTAATGTTTTGCTCAATTATTTACTCTCAAAATAAAATAAATGCCTTCACTGGAATAAATTATTCCTATTTTACAAATGGAGTTGCAGGACAAATCCTTGCGGAAGAATCCTTCGGTTTGCATATTGGTGCATCTTATGAAATTGAACTCAATAATAGAATAGCATTTAGACCTGCAATTGTTTATGACCAAGTAGGAGATCGAACACAGACCGATTATAAATATTATAGTTATGAAATAGATCAATTAGATTTAAAACTTTCTTATATAAATGTCCCAATGAACTTTAAATTTTGGAACAAAATATATCTTATAGCTGGCCCACAGATAGGTTTTCTAGTCAGTAAACAATCTACTATCGGTAGTGACCAAATTATTGATTCAGATATTGATTTTGGTTTTAATTTAGGAACAGGATTTACAATAAATCGATTATTTTTCGAATTTGTAATATATCAAGGATTTACTTCAATAGGTAAATATGAATATTCTTCAACTAGTAACACAAAAAATATTCATAATGGCTATGGTCAATTTACTATTGGATATAGAATTAAATAAAATAAAGAGTCGAAAACAGCGGTAGCTGTTGCACAACTCACTATTTTTCAAAAATATCCAGAAGCTTCGTGACAAAAAATAGTGTAAACAACCCCGTTGAAGCCCTCGAAACTCAGGGATAAGCGAGGATTATTTTTGGGTGAAGTTGTGGTTTAAAAATAACAATAGTTTCGGGAGATTGCTGAGCTTGTTCAACTTCCAAAAAAACTTCGATTTTTCAAAAGTAGCTTGTACTCGGAAAATTAAATCTTAAATTCATCGCAACTTCCCGTAGCCTCGGAACTTTAAAAAATACCCTGCAACCTAATTCCAATAGAAACAAAAAAAACCTGACAGTATCAGGTTTTTTATATTTACATCAAAAAAAGATTACTTCACTAGTAAAAACTCCGAACGTCTGTTTAGAGCATATTCTGCATCGGTACATTTATTTTTACAGTCTACTTTAGGTTGTGATTCTCCAAAACCATTTCCTGTAATTCGGTTTGCGCTGATTCCTTTTGAAATGACATATTGCACTGTAGATTTGGCTCTTCGCTCAGAAAGATTTAAGTTGTATTTGTCGCTTCCCCTAGAATCGGTATGCGATTTGGCATAAATAACCAATTTGTCATTTTGTGACATCACATAAACTAATTTGTCTAATTCGGCTGCCCCTTGTTTGGTAATATTGCTTTTATCATATTCAAAATAAATAGGATTTAAGATAATTTCGGTATCGGTAATTATTACGTCAATTGGATCTATCGATGCATCAATAGTTACTTTTCCAGACTTAATATTGGCTACTGGAAAAGATTTGGTTACAAACCCATCTTTATACACTTCAATAGCATATGCTTTTTGACATTCTACGTCATAGACTACTTCACCTTTATCATTAGACATTTTTGTTTCTATCACATTATTTTTATCATCTAAAATAACTACTCTAGCATTTGCTAAAAGCACACCTGTTTTCGAATTCTTTACAACGGTAACGATTTGTGCTTCGCATACCGGAACTGAAGCATATATATTGTCATCGCCTGAACGATTACTTGATAAATAGCCACTATTTTTTTCTTTATTAAATGTAAAAGCAAAATCGTCTTTCTCGGTATTTACTGGTTTTCCTACATTGATAGGCAATGTGTTTTTATTCAAATCAGCAGAAAAAATATCCAATCCCCCAAAACCCGTTAGTCCGTTTGAAGCAAAATACAAGATATTGTCATTTGTAATAAAAGGGAAGCCCTCATCACCAGGAGTGTTTATTTTATCTCCTAAATTTTCTGGCTTTCCGTAGCTTCCGTTATTGTTTATTTTTACTTTCCAAATATCATACCCGCCAATAGAGCCGGGCATATTTGATGAAAAATAGAGCATATTATCATCAGAATTCATGCTTGGATTGCTCGTAGAATAACTTTTACTATTGAAAGGTAGCGGTGTAATATCTGACCATTCTCCATTTGCTTTTACCGCTTTAAACAAACCAACTTGTCCGTATTTTAATTTTTTAGATTTGTCTTTTTCGAATAATTTTTCATTAAAACTTTCACTAGAGAAATAAATCGTGTTCCCATCTTTACTCATCGTTAACGGTCCTTCATGAAATTTTGAATTTAATGCTGCAATTGGAGCTGGTTTTGAATAGGTTCCATCAGCGTTATAAGTCGCTTGGTACAAATCAAGAAATGGTTCGTCATTCCAACCGTAATTTTTTTCGCTTTCGTTTCTAGCACTTGCAAAATAAACAACATCATTATAAAGTACTGCTCCAAAATCTGATTTATCAGAATTGATATCCAATACAGTTACATCGAAAAGTTTTTCTTTGTCTATTAACTTAGGAAGATAATCAGGATTTTTACTAAATTCTATCGCACGTTGATCTTTGGGTGATTTCGCAGCAAATATTTTCATTTGAACATTGGCAAGTTCATACTTACTATTCGATTTCAACATTTGAGCATATCGATAATAAGTCTCAGCATCTTGATTAGACTTTATTGCTTGGGCATACCACTTTTCAGCTTCTTTAGTGTTATACATGTTATAGTAACAATCTCCGAGTTGTTTATTTACATAACCATCGGCTCTTTCCTTTTCGACCAGAGTTAAATATTCTTGAACAGCTTGAACATATTCGAATCTATCAAACAATTGATCGGCTACTTTAGTGTCTCTATTTTGGGCTAGTAAAGATGTACTAACAAGAATAAAAAACAATATTAATTTAATTTTTTTCATTAACTATTATATTTACTATTAGAAAAATCTAGGAGAACGTGATACTTTTTTAGATACAAAAATATCATACAATAACATAAATTCATGTGAGGATGGTGTACCTAGATTTAAATTAGACACTACGTGATCATAGGCATAGCCAATTCTTAATTCAGGTGTTATTGCAAAATTAACCATGGCTCCAAAACTATCTTCTAATCTATATGTAGCTCCAATTTCAAATTTTTCATTAAATAAAAAATTGGCAGAAGCATCTAAAGAAGGTCTTACATTAAAAGCCGATTTTAACATGGCTGAAGGTTTGAACTTTAATTTCTCGTTCAAATTAAAAACATATCCAGTTGTTATAAAATAATGAGAAACATCTGAACCATATCCTCGACCATCAAAATCTAAATGTGCTGTTTTTATCATATTAGGTACAGAAAAAGCAAAATAAAATTGTTCGGAATAATAAAAAGCTCCAGCACCAAGATTAAGTGAAACATCATTAATGTCTTGTCCAAAAACGCCTTCCGATGGATCAGGAAGCGATGACTGTATGTCTCGAAGTCCAACATTATGAAAAGCCGCACCTGCTTTTAATCCGAGTGCCAACTTGTGTGTTTCGTTGAATTTTATAGTATATGAAAAATCTCCGAATACATTTTGCTCTTGTATAGGCCCAATTTTATCTGAAATTACAGATAATCCCAAACCTACATTTTTACCAACAGGTGAGTGTGCTGCAAAAGTTAACGTCTCGGGAGCGCCATCAATATTTATCCACTGTTTTCTATATAAAAGTCCTAAAGAAATATTCTCTTTTGAACCTGCATAAGCGGGATTGATTACATTCATATTATACATGTATTGTGTATAATGTGGGTCTTGCTGCGCATTTACATTAAAAAAAGCTGTGAGAAATATTAGGAAAAAGAAAAATATTTTGTTCATGTCTCTGTGTGTTATTTAGTGGAAAAGAAATAAAAACTTTAAAAATTTACTTGTCATTATCTCTTATTAAATAAATCCATCCTGTTAATGGTGCCTCATTAGTATTAAATTCAATCACATAATAGTAAGTGGCACTTGGAAGAATATCTCCATTATCTGTTTGTCCTTCCCACTGATTGGTGTAATTCATTTTACTATACAGCTTAAGACCATATCTATTGAATATTTCTAGTTTTTTTACTTTCCTAAAGCTTAAATCAAAACTGTCATTAGACCCATTTCCATCTGGCGATATTCCTTTTTGGATATCACAAAAAACAGAGGTTACCGTTATTGTATTTGTTGTTTCACAACCTGTTGAAGGTGAAGATATCGTTAAACTATATTCTAAAGGAAATTCCTCTTTTTCTAAAGTTGATGCGAGTATATCTGATACATTTAACACATTTGAATCAGAACCAATTGGAGAACTATTACTGTCTTTCCATTCAAAAAATACGTCATTAGGAAAATTAGTATTATTTATAGGATTCGCTGTTAATTCGTATTTTTTATTTTCACAATCTCCAGTAATTGCAAACTGAATAGATTCTGGAATTGAATTTATTGTTACTTGATTGGCTCCAGAAGCTATACAAGAAGTATTGTTACTAAATCGAACACTAATTTCATACTTTCCTGGTACAAGATTCACAAATTCTGGACTATTTTGAAAACCATTTCCAACACTATATTCAACTCCATTTTGTGAGGCAACCACTATTGTTCCTGTCGGAATTGAACATGTTGGCTGAATGACACTAGTAATTGCAGGAATTGTTGGCGCTGTTGGAAGAGCGTTTATTGTGGAAGTAGATACAGAACTAGAAATACAGGTTGTATCGCCTAGATTTCTAACATATAAAGTATAAGAATTAGGTGCTAATCCCGTAAAAATAGAATTTGACTGAAAGCTTGTTCCATTAATGCTATACTCTACTCCGCTTTGCGTTGCAATAGTAATAGCGCCTGATTGTACAGCACATGTTGGTTGTACAACACTTGTTGCAGTTGGTACAATTGGTGCATTTGGAATTGAATTAATTATTGTTGCATTTGCAGATGAAGTAACACAGGTTTTATCGATGGTATTTCTAATATATAGCGTGTAACTTTTTGGAGCTAATCCTGAAAATTGAGGGGTGGATTTGTAATTTATTCCATCAACACTATACTCCACATCATTTTGTGTTGCAAATGTTATTGTCCCTGATTGCAATGCACAAGTGGGTTGCACTACACTTACTGCAGTTGGAACAACTGGTAAAGCTGGAATTGCATTTATACTTGCTGATGTTGACAACACTGAAGTACATCCGTTTGCATTTGTTACTTTAAAAGTATAATTGGTTGAAGCCAATAAATTTATAATTTCATAATTCGCTCCTGAACCAGATACCGGACTTCCTACAGAAGGAGTTAATATCCAAGACCCAATATTTGGCAAGCCACTAAATAATATACTTCCTGTATTAACAGCACAAGTTGGCTGAATCAAACTAACTACTGCTGGTGGTAAAGGCTTGTCAATAATTACAGTGACTTTGAACCTGTTTATGCTTTCGCAAAACAATCCTGATGTAGCACTTTGGGTAGCATAATAATCTTTACCATCTATTAAAGCTAAAGTGGACGATAATACTGTTGTGCTAATTAATGTTTCGTACCATTTAATTGTAGTCCCAGCTACTACTAAGTTAGCAACTGTAGCATTTATAGATTCACAAAAAGTCTGAGTTGCTGATCCTGTTGGGGCAGCTTGTGAAACTATTGTTAATGATACTGGAGTTCGTCCAGAACTGATACAACCGTCAACTGTTTTTCTAGCTTCTGCAAAAAAAGTATAAACTCCTGGTATAGAATTCAAAGGTGTATAAGTTAAACTATTACTTACTAAAGGACTACCTCCGCTTATTGCACTGTACCAATCTACAACTTCTCCAGTATTTACCGCTGCTGATAATGAAGGATTTGCTTGACCTTCACAAACTGATTTAGGCCCTCCTGATATTGGATTATTTACTGATGAACAACTACAGTTTGGAGCCACTACATTGATTACTTCTACACAACCATTTCCTTTGTTTGCACTAATATCAATTGTTGTACCTGCTGGAATGCCTGTTATACTATTCCCTACAATACTCCCGACTTCTGGACTTCTAGTAATGGTACTGCCAGTAGCAACATTAAAATTAACTGAATACGTCAATAAATCTAATGAACAAGATTTATTGGTTATATTTAAAAATGGTGAATCTTTTATCTCTAAAGTAACAGCTGTTCGTGAGGTGCTAAAACAACTACCTATTTTGTTCTGAGCATAATATTTGACACTTCCAACTGTATTTAATACTGGACTTACAACTAAATTCCCATTTGTTAAAGCATCAAACCAATCTATGGCTCCTAATACTACAGTTGCAGTAGCTGTTAATGTTTGTAACGGACTTGTAGCACAAACAGATTGATTGCCCCCACTTATTGGAATTTGAGGATTAATTATTGTAACTGCAAGAGGATATCGTATTACACTCTCGCAAGAGCCAACTGTTTGAGTAGCATAATAAGTTGTCCCTGAAATTAAAACAATTGATGATGTTAATGCAATACCTCCTGTAGGATTTGCATACCATTTTATGTTTGTTCCCGTAGCATTTAAATTAGCAATTGTACCTGAATTACATACTGTTTGTGCTCCTGATCCTGATGGAGCTGATGGTCGATTTATTGTAACGTTAACTCTTAATCTAGTAACACTTTCACATGATAAGCCAGTTGCAGTAGTTTGGGTTGCAAAATAATCTCCATTTGCTAATGCTAATGTACTTGATAATGCCGTTGTACTTGTAGCTGACGAATACCATTTTATGTTGGTGCCTGTTGCTGACAAACTTGCTATTGTAGCATTCTGAGATTCACAGAAAGACTGCGTTGCTGAACCCGTTGGTGCTAATGGTTTACTGATGCTTACAGTTACTCTTAATCGATTGACACTCTCGCATAAAAGTCCAGATATAGCTGTCTGAGTGGCAAAATAATCTTCGCCATCTACTAACAATACCGAAGATGTTAGCGCTACAGTACTTGTAAGAGTTGGATACCATTTTATAGATGTTCCTGTTGCATTTAATTCGGCTACAGTTGCATTTTCTGATTCGCAATACGTTTGTGTTGATGAGCCTGTTGGTGCCAATGGTTTATTAATACTTACTGTAACTCTTAATCTATTGACACTTTCACAGAAAAGTCCAGTAGTCGATGTTTGAGTTGCAAAATAATCTTCACCATCTACTAATAAAGCAGTAGATAATAATGCTGTAGTACTTGAAACTGTGGGATACCATTTTATAGAAGTTCCTGTTGCCACTAAACTTGCAACGGTAGCATTTTGAATTTCGCAAAAAGACTGAGTTGAAGAACCTGTGGGTGCAGCTTGAGAAGTAATAGTTAACGATACTGCTGTTCTTCCTGAACTTAAACACCCATCGACAATCTTTCTTGCTTGAGCATAATAGGTATAAACTCCAGGTGACGAATTAAGGGGTGTAAATGATGTACTATTTGATAATAAAACGCTCCCACTACTGCTTACGCTATACCAATCTATAGTTTCACCAACATTTACTGCTGCAGTTAAAGTAGGATTTGCTTGTCCTTGACAAACCGACTCATCTCCTCCACTTACAGGATTATTTACTGGTGAGCAACTACAATTTGGTGCCGCTACATTAACTACTTCTACACAACCATTTCCTTTGTTAGCTGTAATGTCAATAGCTGTTCCTGCAGGAATTCCTGTTATAGTATTTCCAACAATGCTTCCAACTAATGGACTTCTACTAATAGTACTTCCGCTAGCAGCATTAAAATTCACAGTATAAGTTAATAAATCAAGGGAACAATTTGTAGTAGTTACATTTAAAAAGGGAGAATCCTTAATCTCAAGCGTAACAGCTGTTCGAGACGTGCTATTACAAACGCCTATAGTATTTTGGGCATAATAAATTCGTGTTCCAACTGTATTTAATGTTGGGCTAGCAACTACACTTCCACTTGTTAAGGCATCATACCAAACTATAGTCCCAGTTGTTACTGTTGCTACAGCTGTTAGAGTTTGCAAAGGACTTGTAGAACAAACCGACTGATTGCCACTACTTATAGGAACTTGAGGATTAATTATGGTTACGACTAAAGGATAGCGAGTTTCGCTTTCACATAATCCAACAGTTTGAGAAGCATAATAAGTAGTGCCAGATATCAAACCTAAAGAAGTAGATAAAGCAATACCTCCAGTTGGATTTGCGTACCACTTTATATTTGTACCAGTAGCTATTAAGTTAGAAACAGTTCCTGAATTACAAACCGTTTGCGCCCCTGAACCTGATGGAGCTACAGGATCATCTATGACAACTGCTACCGCTAAACGAGTTATACTTTTACATAATGTGGTAGCATTGGTTTGTTCAGCATAATAGGTATCTGTAACTAAAGTTGAATTTGCTGCCAAGGGAGTGCCTCCAGTAGGATTAAGAAACCATTCAATATTGTTTCCAACTGCAACTAAATCACTAACTTCTTTATTGTCGATTTTACAAAAATTCTGATTTGCAACTCCTGTTGGTGGATTAGTTATATTGAAAACAACACTAATATCGTCAAAAGATTGCGTACACTGACCACTTGTAATCGTCCAAGTAAAAACATAAGTTCCGCTAACACTTACCGTTGCAGTGGTATTGCCAAAAGTATTATCTCCAAAAGTTACCGTACCAGGTCCAGATTTTAATGTCCATAAACCTGTACCTACAGTAGGTGTATTTCCTCCTAAAGGATTACTAGTTAAAACACATCTAGATTGATTAGCCCCAACTGATGCAACAGTTGGATTAGCAACAAAATTCATAACTAAACTGTCTTCAGAATAACATGGTGTGAAAGCGGCTTCTGCAACTACAACGGGATTTGGATCTCTCAAATTATAATTAATAGCTCCATTTCCATAATCTGAAGTACTAGTTCTTTCGGGACTTAAAAAGGAATTCGTCACATTAAAATTACTTACATCATTGTCTTGCATGGTTAATGCAAAAAACTTAACATCCCCTGTAGTATAGCCAATTAATGCTTTTGAAACCTCTACTTCAAAACCAAGATTATAATCGCTAGAACCTGTATTATTTTTATTAATTCCCATAACTGAAGTTGGAACTCCGGTAGCGGCTTGTCCTAAATAAGTTTTAATTGAATTAGGATTTCTTAATTCAATAACATCTGCATAATAATTGGTTTCTCCAGCATCAGTAGCTATTGCAACACAATAATCAGCAGCGAAATAAGAATCGAAAGTACTTGGATTATTATTAAAAAAATTGAATGCTCTAACAGGAGGAAGAGAACCGTTTTCATCTCCATAATTTGAAATGTTAAACCCACCAGGTTTAGTATCTAAGAATACCATGATACGTCTAAAATTAAGAACTTTCCCAGACATGCCTATTACTATTTTATCCTCTGTAGGACTAATTTTCAAAGAATTAATATATCCAGTTGTTGCATTTCCAGATAAAGCAGCCGAAAGAATATTATCTTCTAAAGCACCTGTACCCCAAGCGGTTTCAGTAATAGATCCATCTAAGTTAACTGCATATCGTGAACGAACACTAACGGTCTGTCCATTAGTTAATGAATTGGTGGTATACGTTCTAACAGAAGACATGGTTTGAGTAACTACTCCATTAACTGAAAATTCAAATAAATCAGCACCACCAGATGCTGTAAAAGTCACAGAAGTTCCTAAGCATAAAGGAGAAACAACATTATTAGCTGGAGAAGCGGATAATGTTACAGGAGGAGGTGCCGAATAAACAGACCCTACAACAGGAACTCGAATACTTGTATCAGCACCTAATCTACTTTGCACATAAAAAGTGGTGGTAGTTGCAAGATTTGGATTATAGTTATTTCCAATAAAAATTGGAACTGCGGCTGTTTGGCTTGTGAACCATTCTATTGTTTCACCTGGTGCTCCACTTGCTGAAAGAGAAACTATTCCAGGTCCGCAGGAACTTCCAGCAACTACACTTGGGGGTGATAAAACTGAAAGACTTTTATTAAATTTTAAAGACTGTTTTTTCTTTTTTATCGTTTTATTTTGCGAGCTACTCTTATTGATACTTGTATTTCTAATCTCAACTTTTTCATTAACATAATAATTTCTCGCTGATATTTTAGTTCCTAATAATAAATTTAGAAGTAAGAATAAAAGTAATTTATTTCTCATAAGTTGTTGCTGTTTATTGTTTTATAAAAAGTATCGCCTAAATTTTTAATATTTTATAATTACCCTAGATAATATTTAAAAAGTTGAGAAAATTATAGTTATGGAAAAATTAAAAACTTACTACAACGATATCGAAAATAGATAAAAAAAACCATAAAAATGGTGTTAAAGTGTTCTTCATTTAAGAATCATTTATTATAAAAACTTAAATAAATAATTTACAAAAAAACTTATAAAAAAGGTTGCTTCTATAAGCAACCTCTTTTATAAGAACTATCTTTTTATTCTTTAGACAATTTCAGAGTCGTTTCTGTACCTGATATTGTTTTCAATTTAACAAAGTACATTCCTCTCACTAAACTACTAATATCATAACTTGCATCAGATTGAAAAGTGCCATTAAATTGTTTTACTACTTTGCCACTTACATCAATTATACTAAGATTAGAAACCGCTTTATTAATTTTAAAAGCTCCAGAGGTTGGGTTAGGATAGAGCTTTAACTGAGTATTATTAAATTCGGAATCATTTACTCCTAAAGTAGTACAATCCTCAACTAATAAAGTACCGCTCGACATATTATAACACGTGTCTTTAGTTACGCCTTTTATATCAGCTGTTTGAGGAGAACCCGTTCCACGTGTTAACACAATATTCGTACTGGCAATGTTGTTAAAAGTAAATGAATAATAACCACTAGAGTCTGGACCATTCATAGTTTTCCCAGGCCAAGTTGAACCTGCTAAATTGGCTATAGGTATAGCATCCCAATGATGAATTCTTATTGGCGCAGTCCAAGAAGTTGGTGGTTTAAATTTAATTGTAATATCTCCAACCGTTAAAAAAGTATATGTTTGAGAAGCTACACCAGAAAACAGACCTTCAGAATCTTTAACAATTGCTTTTACAGTTGTAGTTGAAGTAACATTAATTGGAGCAGAATATACTGTTGATGATGCAGTTGGAGTTGATCCGTCAGTAGTATAATAAATTGTAGTTCCTGCTTTATCGTCAGCTGCTGTAATAGTAACTAATTGAGACGCTCCTGAAATATAAGTGGAACCTCCTGGTGTAATTGCAACTGATGGAGCAAAATTAATAGCCGATCTAGACCAAACAGCATAATCTGTCCCAAAAGTATTTAATACCCAACCAGCTCCTGGATCCCAGTTCCCTGGTCCAATTTTTACAGCTACTTTATTATCAATTATGGCAGAATAAAAGTTTCCAGCATTAGAAACCACAACCGAACTGTAAGCATTTATTCCTGTTGCTTTTCTTATTGCCATTAATTTATTTATTGCGATTTCGTTTGCAGTATAAACTACCGTTACACCTTCTTTTCTGTATGTACCTCCATAATAATGAGGAAAAAACACACAAGGAACTCCAGGATGCGTAAGTATATAGGCATAGCCTTTCATGATATTATCTGAGGTGATGATACTACCTTTTACAAAGGTATCGTGATTATCTACAAAAGTAACTGTCTTATCTGCATAACCAAATATACCTGCTAATCCAGGATATCCTCCCGCTAAACGACCATAATTACCATTATTAACGGCTTCAATCAAATCATAATACAAATCGAAATCAAATGCTGCTGACTTTCCTCCTGTACCGTCAACCCATGATTTTAAAGTATTTCTATTTCCATCCCAGAATTCCCCAACTGAAGAGTAAGGTGACGAAGCAGTAATATAATCGCCAAAATATCTTGGCGCAAATCCTTTAGCAACATCCCATCTCCAACTATCAAATCCTAACCCTTTTAATCGATTTAAAAACTCTTTAACTCCATTCTGAACTTGTATATTCGTATGGTCTAGATCTCTTCCTCCATCAAAATCATCTCCTGTGTCATTAGTACCGCAAGGTTTAACCCCAACTATTGTTCTAAAATTAGCTTCATCAGTACTTGTAATTGATTTACAATCCCAAGTTGGGTTAGTAAAATCGGTCCAGTTAGTTGTTCCGCCTCGATGATTTACAACTATATCAGCCATAGGATGTATTCTTGGAGAACTTGTATTTAGAGTTGTTAACATAGCTCTCAATTGAGCTTCCGTTCCGTAAGAAGTTAAACTAAAATCAAACAATTCAGTTGGTATATAACCTACTCCTCCAGTAGACTTACTTGGTGGTGGCAACCATAATACATTAAATCCTGCAACTGCATATCCACTGGCACGATTGTTAATAAAATTGTATAAACCGCCTTCGTCTGAAACAATTTTTTGTTGATGAACATCCCAACCAAAAGTTTGAAACATAATATCATTAATATTGGCTACCGATTGGGCATTTACTTTAGCCGTAAAGAAGGAAATAGAGAAAAATACAATAAGCAGTAAATTTTTTAGAAATAATTTCATTTTCATATTTTTTTTGGGTTAAGTTAAGTACATAGTTATAATAAGAATTGTAAAACTAAAAAAAATAATTAGCACTATTACATAAGTTAGTATTACAAAAATGGCGAAAACGTAATAGTGTTGATAAATATAAGTTTT
>CANGUZ010000014.1 GCA_947457255.1 Flavobacteriaceae bacterium | reverse complement strand
TTCTAGTCAAGTTACTATCAGTGGAACTCCAACTGCATCTGGAACATTTAACTATACAGTTACAACTACAGGTGGCTGTACTCCTGCAATAACTACTGGAACTATTACAATTTCACCAATACATACAATTGCATTAGGAATTAACAGAACAACTTGTATTAATACTGCAATAACAAGCATCACTTTAGCAACTACTGGAGCTACTGGAGCTACAGTTAGTGGTTTACCAACTGGTGTTACAGGAACTTGGGCATCTAATCAAGTTACTATGAGCGGGACTCCAACTGAGGCAGGAACATTTAACTATACAGTTACAACTACTGGTGGTTGTACTCCAGCAATAGCAACAGGAACTATTACAGTTACTCCTTTAAATACCATTACTGCAGGAATTAATAGAACAACTTGTATTAATACAGCTATGTCAAGCATCATTTTATCAACAACTGGAGCAACTGGGGCTACAGTTACTGGTTTGCCAGCTGGTGTTACTGGTTCTTGGTCAGGAAATCAAGTTACCATTAGCGGAACTCCAACTGCCGTTGGCACATCTAATTATTCGGTTGTTACAACTGGTGGTTGCTCGCCTCAAGTTACAGCAACTGGTTCTATAACTGTTAATGCATTTCCTACAATTACAGGAACTACACCTAGAACTAGAACAGGAGCCGGAAGTGTTGTACTAAGTGCTACGGCTTCAATTGGTACATTAAACTGGTATGATGCTTTAACTGGAGGAACTTTATTAGGTTCAGGAACAAACTTTACTACCCCAACAATTACATCAACTACTACTTTTTATGTAGAAGCAGTTAACGGCCCTTGTACTTCTATACCTAGAAGTGCTGTTATTGCTACTGTAAATTATCCTGAAATAGACGTTCGAGGAAATGCTATTACTATTATTAATGGAGAGGCTTCTCCATCATTATCAAACTGGACCGATTTTGGAACTTCAATTACAACAAGAACTTATACAATACATAATATTGGTAACGCTTTACTAACCGTTGGTGCAATTACAATTTCTGGAGTAAATGCCAGTGAATTTACAGTTACAACTGCTCCAAGCAGCATAGTAGCGATTGGTTCTAGTACAACTTTTGTTGTGACTTTTGCTCCTACTGCAATTGGTATAAGAACAGCTACAATTGAAATTGCAAATAATGACACTGACGAAAGCTTTTATACGTATAATATACAAGGTACGGGTATTGAGCAAGAAATAGATATTCTAGGTAATGCAACTTCAATTGCAAGTGGCAGCAGTACTCCAGCCCTTACAAATTGGACTGACTTTAGTAATGTGGCAGGAACTAGAACCTACACTATCCGTAATATTGGAAGTGTACCGTTAACTATTGGCACAATAACAATTAGTGGTACGCATGCTTCTGATTTCACAGTTACTTCGCCTCCATCTGCAACAGTTGCCGCAAATAGTAGTACTACTTTTACAGTAACATTTGCCCCAAGCGCAATTAATCTTAGAACTGCTACAATTAGTATTGTGAATAATGACAATACCGAAAATCCATATACTTTTGCAATTCAAGGATTTGGAATAATTCCTGAAATAGATATTCAAGGAAATGCAACTTCTATTCCTGATAGTACTGTTATTGCTCCAACAACTTCAAATTGGACGGATTTTAGTACTGTGGCAGGAACTAGAACATTTACTATTTTCAATAATGGTAATATGACATTAAATATTGGTGCAATTACTCGTACTGGCACACATGCATCTGAATTTACTATTACAACTTCACCAGCCACCACAGTTGCAGCTTTTAGTAGTACTACATTTGTTGTAACCTTTTCACCTACAGCACTTGGAACAAGGTCAGCAACGATTAGCATTGCAAATAACGACAGTAATGAAGCTTCATATGATTTTAACATTCAAGGAACTGGTGCAGAAAGAGAAATTGATTTGCAAGGAAACAGCGTGTCAATTCCAAATAATACACCGACAGCGTCAATTACTACTGGTTCTGATTTTGGTCCAGCAGATATCAATTTGGCGACAGTTACTCGTACTTTTACAATTTTAAATACAGGTTCCCTTCCTTTAACAATATCTAATCCAACTATTTCTGGAGTTAATGCTGCTGAATTTACTATAACAGCAAATCCTAGCACACTTACAATTGGTGCTGGAGCTGGCACTACATTTTCAGTAACTTTTAATCCAAGTGGAGTTTTTACAAGATTGGCTCAAATTAATATTGTTAATAATGATAGTGATGAAAACCCATATCGATTTGTAATACAAGGTACAGGATTACTGGACAATGATGGTGACGGTATAGAAAACAATGTAGACCAAGATGACGATAACGATGGTGTTATAGATACTGTAGAATGCGGCACTTGTATTAGCGACCCATTTATAAACGGTAGTTTTGAAAATACAACACCTTTAATTGCAAATGGATCATGGGGTTTAATTCCTGAAACACCTACAAATATTCCTGGTTGGCAAACAATACCAGAGGATCTAATAGAGATCTGGGCTAATGGTATGAATGGTGGTGGTGGCCCTGTTACAGCAGCTGCTGGAAGACAATTTGCCGAGCTAAATGCAAACGTACCTGGAACACTATACCAAACGTTTTGTTTAAATGGTGCTGGAGGAACAATTAACTGGTCTATAAAACATAGAGGAAGAATGGGAGTTGATGTTGCTTATGTAAAATTTGGAACTAATTTAACGACTGCTGATGCTTCAACTCCAATTGCAACAATGTCTGATGATAGATTTGCATGGGGTACCTATTCCGGAACTTACCCTATTCCTATAGGACAAACTACTATTGTTTTAACATTTCAAGCGGGACCAACAGCTACAGGTAATGCTTCAATAGGAAATTTAATTGATGATGTTCAAATTATAATAAACCAAAACTGTATCGATAATGACGGCGACGGAATTTCAGACATTGTTGATGTAGATGATGATAATGACGGTATCCCAGATATTGAAGAAGCAGGATTTAAAGCTTACAGCAATAATAAATCAACAATGGATAGAACAAATGCTGCTACTTGGGTTGATACAAATACAAATGGATTAAACGATTATATTGATGCATTGATTGCTGCTGGCACATATGTTATTCCAGATACTGATGGTGATGGTGTTCCGAATCATTTAGACCTTGATAGTGATAATGACTCTTTGTTTGATGTAGATGAAGCAAATGTATTAAATGGTGATGGAGACATTACTGGAGATGGTAGAGGTGATGGATTAGACTCTGAAGGAGATGGACTACTAAACCTTTATGATAACTCTCCTGTTTTTGGAACAACTTTCAGAGCTTATGCTCAAGATAGTGATGGTAATGGCATCCCTGATTATTTACAACTAGACGCTAACGATGACGGTATTAATGATATACAAACCGGTTTGCATGGTAGTTTTGACACCAACGGAGACGGAAGAATTGATGGTACTGGAGACTCTGATTTAGATGGAATATTGAATATTTTTGATACTAACGATATTGTAAGAGGCTCTCCACGAGATATAGACAGAAAACTCTTCTTAGATTTTGATGGAAGAAACGATTACGGTGAAGATACAACAGCTATGGGCATACTGACAAATGCTTCTATAATGGCTTGGATAGATTTGAACCCAGGATTTGCTTCAACTGGAGTTGTTATGGGTACACCTAATTTCTTTTTACGAGTTACAAGTGCAAGAAATTTAGAAGCTGTAGTTAACGGTACAACGGTATCATTTAATACTACAACGCTAAACAGATCACAATGGTATCATGTTGCTGCTGTATACAACGGTTCTATAGTAAGATTATTCCTAAATGGTCTATTGGTGAATAGTGCTGCTGCTACTGGTAGTATTCCTTCTAACATTTTAACTTTAGGGAAAAACCCTAGTGCAAGTTCTAACTTCTTCAGAGGTAAAATTGATGAGGTCAGAGTTTTCAATTTAGCACTTACTGACTTACAGTTACAACGAATGGTGTATCAAGAAATTCAAAATACAGCTTCGCAAGTAAGAGGAGCAATTGTTCCTAGGGATATTGGCGCATTACCATTTGCAAACGTATTAAGATACTATAGAATGGATGCTTATAAAGATGATATTATTGATGATTTAACAACTGCTCCTATTGATTTAGTGACTGGCATGAAAATCTTTAACCATAAAGTGATTAATGTGCAACAAGCCCCAATGCCATTTACAACTGTAAGAACGGGTACATTTGCAACAGCAGTAAATGACCCAACACGAGATATTAGAGGTTTAGATGTGCTAGACTTTGATTCTTCAATAATTCAGGTGAATCATAGTATTACAGAAACTGCTAACAACACCGATTTGGCTATGTTTGTTAGTCCTAGCGCAACAATTACTATGAATAATAATACTAAAATACAAAACGATTGGTATTTGAAATTAGATGGTAAAATAGATTTACAAGGTAGATCACAATTGGTACAAACCACAAATAGTGATTTAGATGTAACTAGCGCTGGCTCTATTGAAAGAGACCAGCAAGGACAATCTAATAGGTTCAGTTACAATTATTGGTCATCTCCTGTTGGAGGAATAAGCACGACTAGTAATAACAACTCGTATACAGTAGATAGCGTTATGAAAGACGGTACTGATCCTGCAAATATTAGAAACATTACTTGGACAACTGGATATAATGGTGCACCAACTACACCTATAACATTAAGTAACTTCTGGATATTTAAATTTCAAAATGTAAGTCCTATATATGCTAATTGGGCTAAAGTTTTACAAAACGGAACTTTATTCGCTGGTCAAGGATTTACTCTAAAAGGTAGTGGTGGTGCAAGTGCTAATCAAAACTATACTTTCGTTGGTAAACCAAACAGTGGCGCTATATCGAGTCCTATTGCAGCAAATAATTCTAATTTAAGTGGTAATCCTTACCCTTCAGCATTAGATGCGAATGCATTTATAACTGCTAATCTTGGTTCTACTACAGGAACATTATATTTGTGGGAACATTTTAGCACAAATGCCTCTCACAATCTAGCGGCTTATCAAGGTGGTTATGCTACAAGAAATCTTGTTGGCGGTACTACTCCTGTTTCTCCTGCTGGTGTTAGTGGTTTAGGTTCTAGTTCTAGAATACCTGGTAGATACATCCCAGTAGGACAAGGCTTCTTCGTAAACGGAAGCGCAACTGGCGGAAGTATTAACTTTAACAATAGTCAACGTTTATTTATAAAAGAAGACGATGCGGTTAACTCTAATGCGCTTTTTAGACACAATGCTAATACTAGTACAAGTCCAGTAGTTCAAAAAGAGTTCGATAACAGACAAGACGCTATACCTCAAGACAATGAGTTTACTAAAATACGATTTAGTTACATCTCTCCTGATAATAACAGAAGAGAGTTATTATTAGGCTTTATGAACGAAAATGCAACTAGTGCTGTAGATCCTGGATATGATGCTGTACAATTGGATACACAAGCTAGTGACATGTATTTCTTAAACAACAACACTAGATTAGTTATTCAAGGTGATACTTATTTTAATTCTGCAAGTTCTTTCCCTCTTGGTGTAAAAACAGCTATTGAAGGAAAAGTAAAATTTGTTCTTAATCAAACTGAAAATTTCGATGCAAATTCTAGTATATACATTTATGATAATGTAACCAAGTTATACCATGATATTAAAGAAAAAGATTTCGAAATTAATTTAACAGCGGGAACACTTGCTGATCGATTCTCTTTAAGATTCAATAACCCTTCAACGTTATCAGTAAACAACTTTGACATAAATGAAGCTGTTAAAGTAACATTTGCTAACAATGATAATTCAATAAATATTAAGAATAACCTTTTAAATGAAACAGTTCAATCGGTTACTTTATATAACATTCTTGGTCAATCAATTAATAAATGGAATGTAAAAGATCAAGCTCAGACTAAAATTAAAATTCCTGTAACCAATGTGAGCTCAGGAACGTACATTGTAAAAGTACAAACCACAAATGGTGATATCAGTAAAAAAGTTATCATCAGATAAATGCCCTTTTTTCCCCAAAGAAAGTAAAAAAGCTTCTCAAATGAGAAGCTTTTTTTAATTTATTACAACTCTAAAAATTCTAACTGCTTGCTAATTGATTTTTCAATTCGTCAAAATTAACTAAAATTTGTTCACCAGAAATCAAGTTTTTTAATGCAAACTTTTCCTCATTCATTTCAGTTTCGCCAACAATAACTGCATAGGGAATTTGGCGCTTATCGGCATGCATAAACTGCTTCCCGACTTTAATAGCGTCTGGATACAACTCTACTTTTATATTTACAGCTCTTAATTTAGTAATGGCTTGCATGGCATAAAACGCTTCTTTTTCGCCATAATTTATAAATAACGCTTTTGATGTTGCTAGTATAGTTTCAGGAAACAGATTCAATTCTTCTAACACTAAATAAATTCTATCCAATCCAAAAGAAATCCCTACTCCACTCATGTCTTTTAAACCAAAAATACCCGTCAAATCATCGTATCTTCCGCCTCCACCAATAGAGCCCATAGCTACTCCTTCGGGCGGAGCAACTTCAAAAATAGCACCCGTATAATAATTTAATCCTCTTGCCAAAGTCACATCTAAATCTAAAATAGACTCCTTTAATCCTAATTTTGTAACTGTATCACAAATAAACTGCAACTCGGAAACTCCTTTCATTCCTTCTGCTGATGAAGTCAATAAACCTGAAAGTTGTTTTATTTTTTCTGAAATACTTCCCGTGAAATTAAAAAGCGGTTGCACTTTCTCGATAGCATTTTCAGAAATTCCTTTTTCAATCATTTCTTTTTTTACGCCTTCCTCTCCTATTTTGTCGAGTTTGTCTAAAGCTACTGTAAAATCAATTAGTTTATCAGATGCACCAATCACTTCAGCTATTCCCGAAAGAATTTTTCGGTTGTTGATTTTTATGGTAACACCTTTTAAACCCAATGCAGTAAAAACAGCATCGTATAATTGCACCAACTCTACTTCTTGCCATAATGATTTAGACCCCACCACATCAGCATCACATTGATAAAATTCTCTGAAACGTCCTTTCTGCGGACGATCTGCTCGCCAAACCGGTTGTATTTGGTACCTTTTAAAGGGAAACTCAATTTCGTTTTGATGTTGCACTACGTATCTTGCAAATGGCACGGTTAGGTCATAACGAAGTGCTTTTTCGGAAATGTTTTTCACTAATGATTTAGAATTTAAATCATCATACAATTTTATATTTGCATTATTTAAGCTTTCATAAAATTCGTTTGATTTTTCTGTATTTAAATATTTTCCTAAATAAAAATTATCAAAGTCAGTATCAAAGCTTTTAATGTCAAGTCTATTATTGTCTATTAGGGTTTGATTTAGTGATGATATCCATTCTTTAAAAAATATCTGATTATCTTTTAAATACTTTTCAACGTAGTCTCTTATTTTTTGATTTCTCAAATAAACTCTAAATATATTTTTTGTTAAATAACCATCAATAATCATTTTTTCAAAATCATCAATCCTTCTATTGAATATAATTTCACTAAATATATCTTTTAATACGGTATATAAAAATAGATTTAAATAAGTAAATTCCTTTTCACCTACATAATTTTGAACGGATTTTTCGAAAAAATCTCCACTATCTAATATCTTAAAAATCAATCGATCCCCTTCTTCCCCGTATTTTCCCATTAAGGTTTCGGAGTTTTCGAATGAAGGTGTTTCTATGGGTTGAAACCCAAATTTCTCGAAATTGCTTTTTATAATTGAAATAATATATTGACGTTTTGCCACCTCTGCTGGTGAAAAATCTCTAGTACCTTTAGGAATACTTGGTTTTGATGCCATTTTAAAAAGTTAGAAGTTAGGAGTTGGAAGTTAGAAGTTAGAAGCTGGAAATATTAAACTTCCCTCTTCATTCTTCCTACTTCGCTTTGCAAATATCTTATTTTTAAAATAAATAACACGGCTTCTAATTCAAACTTGTAACAAAAATCGTAATTTCGTGTCAAATTGTTATGATGCTGCATTTATTTAAAGAAAATGTCCGAATTGCGCTAAGCTCTATAAAAACGCAATTGTTACGTACCATACTTACGGTATTAATCATAGCTATTGGGATTACCGCTTTGGTTTGTATTCTAACAGTTGTTTCGGCTTTAGAAAATACAGTTTCTAGTGATTTTGCATCTATGGGTGCGAATACTTTTACTATTAATCAATATGATTTTTCTGAAAGAATAGGCCGCCATAACAATGCTGAAACAGAAAATCCAATAATTAGTTATCCTGAAGCTGTAGCTTTTAAACAAAAATACGATTATCCATTAACCCACACTTCTCTTTCTTTTACAGCGACTTCAAATGCCGAAGTAAAATCAGAAACAAAAAAAACCGATCCCGAAATTACCGTTTTGGGTGTTGATGAATATTTTTTAATAAACTCTGGTTTAGAAACGACAAAAGGTAGAAATTTTACCACTTTTGATATTGCAAACAACACCTATTCCTGTGTAATTGGATCTGATTTTGTAAAGCAACTTTTTAAAGATGTAAATCCAATTGATCAAATTTTATCCATTCGAGGCGCTAAGTTTAAGGTCATAGGTTTGTTGAAAGAAAAAGGTTCCACTTTTGGAAACAGTCAAGATTTAAGAGTTTTAATTCCGATACAAGTAGCCCGATCACTATTTACAGCACCTGACATAAACTATACTTTAAGTGTCATGGTCGACAAAAAAGAATTGCTAGACCAAGCAACTGATGAAGCCAACAGTACGATGCGGAGAGTTCGTAAACTGAGTCCAATAAAAGACAATAATTTCGGAATTTCTAGAAGTGATGATTTAATTAATCGCATCTTGAGCATTACGCAATACTTAGGTATATCAGCATGGGTAATAGGAATCATTACCATTTTTGGTTCTTCAATTGCATTAATGAATATCATGCTCGTTTCTGTTACCGAAAGAACGCGTGAAATTGGTATTAGAAAAGCATTAGGAGCAAAACGCGGCACTATAGCGCTACAATTTTTTATGGAAACCTTAGTTATTGGGCAATTAGGTGGGATTCTAGGAATAATTTTAGGAATACTAGCAGGTTACGGAATTGCAACTGCTATGACATTTATATTTGTCATTCCGTGGCAAGCTATTACGGCAGCGTTTTTAACCACATTTGTTGTAGCTATCGCCTCAGGTTCTTATCCGGCATTAAAAGCTTCTAGACTTGACCCAATTGAGGCTTTAAGATATGAATAGTTTATACTGAAATTATTATATTTCACATCGAATCATCCTATCGTTTCCATAAATATCTTTCCTTAATTCTATATTTTTGAAATTCATTTTTGTTAATAGATGGACAGTTTCTTTTCCTAAATATTGATTAATTTCAAAATACAATTTTCCCTTTTTTGATAAATTTTTCTGAGCCAATTCAGCTATTTTTTTGTAAAAAATTAAAGCATCGTTATCGTCAACGAACAAGGCCAAATGAGGTTCGTTATCTAATACATTTTTCTTGATTTCAGCTTTTTCAAGATTACGCACATACGGAGGATTTGAAACTATTATGTCATATTTAGTGGAAACTGGGAAGCTCGAAGTTTGAAGTTCATCCAGGTTGTTAAGCTTTAGAATATCCGTTTTAATTAAATGAATAGAAACATTGTTTTTGTCAGCATTTCTTTCAGCCGTTTCTATTGCC
This sequence comes from Flavobacteriaceae bacterium, assembly GCA_947457255.1. Classification (GTDB taxonomy): domain Bacteria; phylum Bacteroidota; class Bacteroidia; order Flavobacteriales; family Flavobacteriaceae; genus Flavobacterium. Next base: position 35,639 of record CANGUZ010000014.1, on the reverse strand, counting down.
TTCTCAGAAATATCAATAGCAAAAACCTGAAAATTTTGAAGGTTTTTCGCCAGAGAAATAGCAATGCAACCGCTTCCAGTTCCAATATCTAAAACTTTCATATTCTCACCTGCAACTCCCAACTTCTGACTTCTAACTTCTAACTTCTCACTTTCAACAATCCAATCGACTAATTCTTCTGTTTCAGGTCTCGGAATAAGTACATTTTCATTGACTTCGAAATTCAAACCATAAAAATTTGTTTCCCCTAATATATATTGAATGGGAATTTCTTGCTTGAGTTGCTCGACAATGGTGTTCCAATTTTGAATTTCATTTTCAGAAAAACCCAAATCATTTTGCAAAGCCAAATCAATTCTTTTAAGCTTGCGCTTATCTTCTAAAATCAAATAAAAAAAACTCTCCACTTCGGCTTCATCATAAATGGGCGAAAGTTCCTGAATAAAATGAATTCTGTATTCTTTAATTCGCATAGATAGCAATTATTTTTTTGAGTAAAAAAGCAAAGATATTCAATCACTACTTTATTTCACACTTTAATAGAAATCAAGTAAGAAATGTGTTTTTGATATTTATCTATTACTATTACAATGCTATATAAAACTAAATCTTATTTTTGTATGGTGAATATAGACGAAAAATACATCAAAAGGTGTTTAGAAATTGCCAAAAAGGGCTTACCTGCTTCGATGCCAAATCCATCGGTTGGTGCTGTCATTGTATACCAAGACAAAATTATTGGTGAAGGATACACATCTGCTTATGGTGGTGCTCATGCCGAAGTGAATGCTATACAAACTGTAAAAGACAAATCTTTACTTGAAAAAGCAACTATTTATGTAAGTTTAGAACCATGCAGCCATTATGGAAAAACGCCACCTTGTTGTAATTTAATCATAGAACATAAAATACCAAATATTGTCATAGGGACTTTAGATCCAAATATAAAAGTAGCTGGAAACGGAATAAAAAAATTAATCGAATCTGGCAAAAATGTTATTGTGGGAATTCTTGAAAAAGAATGCAAAGAATTGAACAAACGTTTTTTTACTTTTCACGAGAAAAAACGTCCTTATATTGTATTGAAATGGGCAGAAAGTCAAGATGGATTTATAGCTCCAAAAAACAAGTCAGAACAAAAACCTGTTTGGATAACTAATTCATTTTCGCGGCAATTGGTTCACAAATGGCGCAGTGAAGAAGAATCAATTCTAGTTGGCACTCAAACTGTTGTTGATGACAATCCGAAATTAAATGTTAGAGATTGGGTTGGAAAAAATCCTACTCGAATAGTTTTAGACCAAAATAATAGAATCTCAAAAGAAAGTCATATCTTTGATAATCAAGCAGAAACAATAATTCTTTCTTCGTCTGAAATTGATTTTAGTAATACTATAGCTAGTAAAATTTGTGCAATTTTATATGAACGTAATCTTCAATCGGTACTTATTGAAGGAGGAACACAAACATTACAAACCTTTATTGATGCTAATCTTTGGGACGAAGCCAGAGTTTTTAAAGGAAATTTGTTTATAGAAAACGGAACTAAAGCCCCAGTTTTAAAATCGAAATGGATTGAAAAGCAATTCATTTTAGAAGATGAACTTTTAATTTTTAAAAATTATGATTAAAGCTATTATTTTCGATTTTGGAGATGTATTCATCAATCTTGATAAAGAAACAACAGAAAATGAATTTAAAATATTAGGTTTAGAGTCCTTAAACGATGCGTTATTAGTAAAAAATGACTTATTCGAAAAAGGAAAAATCACAGAAGAAGAATTTTTAGGAAGTTTTCAAACATTCATACCAAACGCAACCTTTAAAGAAATTAAAAAGGCTTGGAATACTATTTTAGGCGATTTTCCTTTATATCGTTTAGAATTTTTACAAATGCTTGCTGGCAAATACCGTCTTTTTTTATTATCGAACACTGACTCTATTCATATCAAACATTTTGAAAAAAAATATGGACCCTCTTTTACAAAAGATTTTTACCAATGTTTTGAAAGAGTTTATTTTTCCTACGAAATGGGCATGAGAAAACCAGACGAAGCTATTTATAATTTTGTTTTAAAACAAAATGAATTAACCCCTAGAAATACTTTATTTGTTGATGATAAAAAGGCGAATACCGATTCAGCAAAAGCTTTAGGAATTCAGGTTTGGAATTTACAAGTGGGTCAAGAAGATGTCGTAGATTTATTTGAAATTGAAGTATTTTAATTCATTTTGGATAGTTACAGAACATTTGGCTTTACCTTCTGAGAAAATTCTTTTCAAAGAATAAAATAGCAAATTTTTCGGGTATGCTTTTCGATAAGTTCGGAAAATGAAATTAAATTGAGAATCAATATAAAATTTCATGTTAAGCCATTATTGGAATTTTAACAAATAAAAAAATCCCCAAAGTCTTTATAGAAATTGGGGATAAAATGTTTTTTAATTTTTAACCTTTCAGCCAGGCTTCTTTCAGTTTGGTTTTGCTAGAATCAGTTGCTTCGTAGCCCTCCTTATTTTCAAAAGTAAGTTTGGTTTTTCCTTTTATGATTTGTTCTTTTCCATCACGTTTTATTTTAACAGTAATACCATCATCATTTTTCCAAGATTCACTGATTATTAACAAGTCATAGATGTTTTCTAAATTATAATTAATGTCGTTCACAGCTAGAATAATATCTCCTCCTTTTAAACCTAATTCGTTAAAAAAATCGTTTAATTCAATGTCTGGAACAATACTAATTTCTTTTGTTTCTTGGTTAACAGTAATGTAAGGTGTTTTATCTTTGATGAATACATTTCCTGGGACTTCTTTATTTATTTTAGTAACGCCAACTTTAGCAAAATAAGCTTCGTAAGGAATAGGAGTTTCTCCAGCTACATAAGTACGTAAAAAGGCGCCAACTTCTGGAAAGGTAAATTCTGTAATTTTATCAAAAAGTTCATTGTCGTTAAAAGGTTTATTAGCACCATATTCATTAGATAACTTTTGCATCAAATCTAAAATTCCTCTTTGACCATTGCTTTTTTCTCTAATAATAATGTCTAAGCACATTCCTATCAAAGCGCCTTTTTCGTATACATTTAAGTATTGGTCCTTATAAGGCTGGTTTAGTACATTTGCACTCATTTTAGTAAAAGACATCGTGTCGTTTAATTCTTTTGCATTGGCTATCTTTCCTGACATTCTATCATAAAACTCTTCTTCAGTAATTAAACCTTGATTGATTTGAAATAAATTGGCAAAATATTCCGTAACACCTTCATACATCCATAAGTGTTCAGACATTTTGGGCGAATTATAATCAAAGTATTGAATCTCTTTAGAGTGAATAGTTAAAGGAGTAACAATGTGAAAAAATTCATGCGATACTACATCTTTTAATTGTTCAGATAACTCTTCTTGTGGCATTGCTTCAGGCATAACTACTGTTGTAGCAGTAGGGTGTTCTAAAGCTCCAAAACCTTTAGCATCATTTTCTTTTTCAACGTCCGATAAATAAATCAGAACACTATACTTTTTTGTAGCATTAAATGTGCCTAGAAAATTTTTCTGTGCTGTCATCATTTTTTTCATTTCTGGAGTTAAACTCTCGGCAGTATGAATTCCGTTTGGCGAATAAACAGCAATTAGAATATCCATTCCGTTGATATTAAAAGTCGTATAATCCGGTTTTGAATACATGATTGGATTTTCTACTAATTCAGCATATCTACTTGTTGTAAAAACATCTGTGGTGTCACTCGAATCCAAATCGTTCATAGAGGTAGCTCCCCATAATGTTGCAGGATGAATAATTGTTACTTTGTAATCAATTTCATCAGACACATCCGAAAAATAGCCAATAAAACAATGCGTATTTAGCACAATGTTTTTACCGATTTCTATATTTGATCCGGCTGGAGAAAAGATGTCGGTTTTACCAAAACCCTCTCCAGTTTCTGTATCAAAAGTATCATTTACTTTATAGGTAATTTTAACAACCTTTTTAGCATTTCTTATTTGCCAAGTATTATCGTCAATTTTTGCAACCGAAACAGCTTCTCCATTTTTAGTATAGGCTTTTAAGTTATCAATGTACTTACCATAGTTATCCTCAGTATAGGTTCCGGGAACAGTTTTTGGAAGACGGTATAGTACTTCTTCGGTCTTGAGTTTTGGAGGAGTAATAGTAACACTAACTTTGTCGTCTTTTATACTATTTAAATCTATGGTAGCTTCAATTTGCTCTGTAAATTTGTTTTGAGAATTTGCATTAAAACTAAAAAACGCAATTGTAAATAGGATAGAAAGGAATGTGTTTTTTATGAACATTTTATATTTTTTTTCTGATAAGGCATCAAAAATATAAAATTGTTACGTACTTCTATTTGTTTTAAAAAAATTAACAATAAAAATTGCAAATGATTGTAAGAAATAGAAAGATATATTGTCGCTATATAAAACACGATAACAGTTGTTATAAAAGTTTTTTCGCCACAGATTTCAAAGATTAAAAAGATTTCTAAACTGAATCAAGAATTAATCTGTGCTAATCTTTGAAATCTGTGGCGAAAGAATTTAGTCCTAATTAAAATATGACATTAAATTTTAGTCATTACTTATCTTAATTTTTTTGAAGTAATGAGTTTAGAAATACTAATTAAAAAAAAACTCTTGCATTATAAGCAAGAGTTTCAATTTAATCAAATTTATTTTTTATATAATATTTACCGTCTAAATCGTCATCAAAATCATCAATTTTAATTTGCTTTGGTTTGGGTTTAGCTGCATTAGCTTTTTTCTTCCAAATTTCAAATTTATCAGCAGTTAATTTTTTCTTCATGATTTCAAGAACATCCTTTTCGTCGATACCTAACTCTTTTTTGATGATTTCGTATGGATTTCTTTCTTCTAAAGCTAATGTAATTAGTCTTTCAGATTGTTCCCAATTTAATTCTATGCGCTTACTTTTCTTCATTACTTGAAAATTAATTCAGGTTTGGTTACTGTTTTTTTCTAATTCAATATTAGTAAAAATAATAATTACTTTTTAAAGATGTGTAAAATTTTATTGATTTTTTATTTCTAATGTTTATTTTTTTCTTTTGAATGAATTTTTCATTAATTTATTTACCAAATAGTTTAAAATGTAATTATTTTGTGTAATCACATATATGCTTTAACGTATTAAATAATTTCACGAAATGTCAAATTTATTCTACAACCAACTGGCTTTGCTGTTTTAGGAATTTGATGTTTCCAAAAATGTTGTGTAGTTCCTTTCATAAGTAATAAACTTCCGTGCTCTAAAATAATATTTTTTTTAAGGCTTTTATCTTTATTGTGTTTTAATTGAAAAGCGCGTTCAGATCCAAAGCTAACCGATGCAATGACTGGATTTTCTCCAAGTTCCTTTTCATCATCGGCATGCCAGCCATTACTGTCATTTCCATTTCGATACTGATTTAAAAGTACAGTTGTAAAATTTACTTTAGCAATTTCTTCAACATAAAATTTTATTTTTTGTAATAAAAAGGTCCAGTTGTGAGGTTGCATTTTTATGTTTGAATAGGAATACGGTTTTCCTTCGTTGCCATACAAGGCCGTTAGCCTAGGTTGTAAATATGTTTTTCCGTAAACAGTTATCTTGTCTTGTTGCCAAAATGTGTTTTCTATTAATTCTTTAAAAATAGAATCAGCTTCTATTTTATCAAAAAAATTCGGGAAATAGATGATTTCCGAATCAGGTAATTCAAGGTTTATAGGCTCTGATTTAAAAAGTGAGTTCATTATACAAAAATAAATAGAAAAATGAAGGTTTTAATTATCAATTTCCTCTTAAAAGAATAAATTAAAAAAACTACACTTTTAGTGATTTTGAATGGGTTTATTTAAACAAATCCCTTTACAACTGCTCCTAAAATGGGTTAAGATTAAAATATTTTAAATCAATTAGAAATTATTATACGAATTTATAATGAAAATCAATTCTTATCGTCTTCAACTAATCCGCTTAAATGCAATCGAAGAGCATTTGCTGAAATGCTAATTTCCCAAAAAGAAACACCTAAAGAAACTAGTAAACTAAACAAACTCAATCCAAAAAAATAAATTCCGAATACTTGTTGGTCTATAAAAAGCATTAGCATAGCGAAAACTGATAAAAACAAACTCAAAACTCCAAACATTTGCATATATCTAATAAGAGAAATTCTTAAATTTAGATTTTTTATTTCTAGTAAAATTTTAGAACTCTCTTTTTCTTCGTAATTTTTTTTTAAGCCACGCACGATAGTCGCTATTGTTAAAAACCGATTGGTATAAGCTAATAAAATTAAGGAAGTCGCAGAGAAAAGTAGTGCTGGGGTTTCAATATTTAAAGTCATGAATTATAGTTGAAATTAATTTAAGTTTAAAATTACTCTTTTTTTAACATTTTACGCTAGGGTTGTTGTAAAATTTGGCTAATTTTGTTTCAATTTCAAATAATAAATTAAATAACATTTAAATAATAGGTGTAATTCGTATAAAAATTAAAAATAATAATACATTGCATCTCTAAAATCTTCAAAATTAATGAAATTAAAAATCAAACTAAGCCTCGTATTTCTTATTGTTTTAAATATTTTTAGTGTTCAAGAGATCTTTTCTCAATGTCCAACAATAGATTATGCGCTTATCAATTCATGCGCAAAAAATACTAGTGGAACAGAAGGTGTAAATGAGTTTGTTGTATTTACAACTTCAGCTAGTGTTGCTGTAAGCAATTACAGTTTGAACTATGGAACAGATTCATTACCAGAAAGTGACCCAATTTATATTTTATCTGGACTAAATGCAAGAACTAAAAATGGAAGTGGAACGATTACGGCTAAAAATTGTAGTTCAAGTTTAAATTTTGTGACTTCACCTAGCACCGTTATTCCGTCAGGTAGTAGAGTGGTTTTTATTCCATCTAATTTTGATCAAGATTATGATTTAAGTATTTTATGTTCAGGAGTTGGGATTTATGTTGTTTACATAGATATTAATGCAAGTTCACCTACTCCTAATTGGCAGGCAGGAGGATCTTTTGGTAATAACCCAGGTTCATCAAGAAGATATTTACAATTTACAAACGGTACTAATAAATGTACTTCAAATATAAGAAATTATAATTCTGGCTGGGCAAATAACGCAGATGGAAATTTTGTTTCTTGGGACGGTACAGGAGTATCTACGTATGGTAATAATGGTTGTTCTTTTTCATTACCTCCTACTATTAATCCAGGAAGTATTTCAGAAATTTGTTTAGGTACAACTACTGCAACTATGCCATATACTGTAACAGAAAATCCTGATAAGTATACAATTACTTGGAATGCAGCTGCATTAAGTTCTGGGTTTGCTAATATTACTGACGGTAATTTAACTACATCTCCATTAACAATTTCTATTTCTAGTTCAGCAAATTTTGGCACATATACTGCAAGCTTAATTGTTACCAATACAACTACAGGTTTGAGTAGTAGTCCACAAAATATTTCTTTAAAAATTAATGCAATTCCAACGATTATAGTTACTCCTAATAATAGATGTAAAGAGGGTATTGTTGAGTTATCTGCAAGTAGCTCAGGAACAATTAATTGGTATAATCAATCTTCTGGGGGTACTTTATTAGCTACTGGAAATAGTTTTACCACTCCATCTATTTCCGTAAATACTACATATTGGGTAGATGCAACACTTGGTTCTTGTACTTCATCTCGTACACAAGTTTTAGCTACTGTAAATGCAGAAATTACTCCTACATTCGATGCCATTCCTACAGTTTGTCAAAATGCAACTGCACCACTATTACCAACTTCTTCAACTGATGTTCCTCCAATTACTGGTACATGGAATGAAGTTGTAAATACCAGTGCTGTAGGTTCAATTGAATATACTTTTACTCCAAATTCAGGACAATGTGCTACTACGACTAAGTTAACGGTAACTGTAGAAAGTTGTGGATATGGAATTTTTGCTTCGGCTGCTTGGTTGAAAAATTGCAATGCAGTTGGTGAATTTTATAATATTACGGGTTCTGGTGCAGATTTAATAAATCCAGGTTCGCCAGAAGGTTCTTTTATTACTAATTTGGGTTCTTATATTCAAAATTCAGGATTATTGACTTTTGGTGGTGGAGAAATAAAAACATTTAAAAGTACTACAGGTAATGTTTGTGGAGCAACTATGTTTTATAATGTACATCTTCAAAGTGATCCAGCTGGAACGTTTATACCTTTAACTCTTCCATTTTTTAGCAACTGTAATTCGGGTTCATTCAACATTGGTGGTGGTCCTTGTAAAGATAGAGATCAAAAATGGCAGACTGTTAATAGTAGTTTGCTTGATTTGACAGCACTTCCTTCTGGAAACTATGTGTTGGAAGTCTATTATAGTTTAAAGGGCGATAGCAATTCTAACACTGATTGTGATGATACTACTGTAATAAATAATAGTGGATTAAATTATCGTTCTTCATTTTCTATACTAGGAGCTCCTCAATACACAAGTTCAAATCCTACAACATGTACAGGTAATGAAGGAACAATTTCCATTTCTGGTTTGTTAGCCAGTACAAGTTATGAAGTTTCATACAATGACGATGCTCTAGCAGTAGGACCAAATACAGTTTCTTCAAATGCTAGTGGAGTTATTGTTATTTCAGGTTTAAATTCGGGTAGTTATTCTAATTTTGTAGTAAAAGCGACTTGTGGTAGCTATTCAAACAGTACACCAATTGTTTTGGTTAATCCTTCTTTAGTTGCTTCTATTTCAAAAACAGATAATTCAGTTTGCCAGAGTGTAACAGTTCCTTGTAACGGTTCTGCAACTGTTATTCCAACTGGTTCGGGGTCGTATTCTTATTTATGGAACGATACTTTAGCACAAACCAACGCAACTGCAACTGCACTTTGTCCGGGATCATACAATGTTTTAGTTACTGATTTGGTATCATTATGCACTGCTAATTTGCCAATAACTGTTGGTAATAACGCTGTTTTGCCAACAATTACTAGTGTAACTAAAGGAACTTCTCCAGTATGCTCAGGATCGAATGCTTCATTTACCATAAACGGTTCACCAAATGCAACTGTTTCTTACACTATAAATACAAATCCTACACAAACTGTTGTTTTAAATGTATCAGGAAACGCTCAAGTAGAAGTGAATCAAGTTACCTCAGACACCACAATTCTTCTAAGTCTAATAAGTTTGAGTTCTTGTAGTGCAACTGTAACTAATACAGAAACAGTTATTGTTTCAACTCCTCCAAGTGCTGGAATTTTGAGTGGTGACCAAGTGATTTGCTCTAACGAAACGGCAACATTTATTTCAACAATCGCAGGAGGATTATGGTCATCATCTGATACTTCAATTGCAACTGTAAACCCTGATAGTGGTCTAATTACAGTAGTTTCTAGCGGAACAGCAACAATGACCTATACTGTAGCAGCAACAGGAGGTTGCACCATTCCTGCGACAGCAACACGATTGGTAACGATTAGCTCAACACCAACTGTAGCTATTTCTGGACGTTGTATAGGTAAGAAGTATACTTTAGAAGCATTACCAAGTACTGGCGTAACCTATAAATGGTATAAAGGAGAAACGCTACAGGAGGAAATTTCGAGTAAATTGAAAGTAGAAACTCAAGGAACTTATAAAGTCGAAATTAATAATTCAGGTTGTACAGCCGAGGCTACTGAAAATGTTACTTCTTTTTATTGTGATATTCCCAAAGGGATTTCGCCAAATGGAGATGAGTTGAATGACTATTTCGATTTGAGTAATCTTATTGTTAAGAAACTAGAAATTTTTAACCGTTATGGCGTAAAAGTCTACAGCAAAACAAACTACAAAAAAGAATGGGACGGAAAAAGTGATGGCGGACAAGAATTACCAGATGCTACTTACTACTATGTTATAGAAGAGGAAGGAAATGCTCCTATAACCGGTTGGGTCTATATAAATAGATAGTAAAATACATTTATCTTTGCAGAAGATGTAAAAAGTTGCACAATACAAATGAGTTAAAACTGTTTTTAAGATGGGAATAGTTAAGATTTTAATTATTCGTTATAAATTTTACAATTGCATAAACCATCTAATTAATTTATCCTATATGAATATTTCAAAAGATACAATCTGTTTCAATCTTAATATAAAATTACTACTGGTAACATTACTTTTTCCGATATTCAGTTTCGGGCAGGTAACTATTGCTTCTGATGGTTTAAACAACTCTTCATCGTTGTTCAATTTATCGGGAGGAAGTTACTATTCAGGAAATTCAGTAGGAGGTGATTCACCTGCAAGTTCTCCTTTTTTTTCAGAAGGTTCTCACTCCCGGGGAGTATCAAATAATACTGCAACTTTAACTTCTAATAGCAATATAAATACATCATTGTATACTTCTATAAGTATGACATTGCGTTTAGCCGCTTTTTCTATTGGTTCAGCTAGTAATGGCATGGATGCTGGCGATATCGTTACTGTTGAAGTGAGTCCAGACGGTGGAGCAACGTGGTTTAATACATTAGAAGTTACAGGAACTTCAAATGCAAGGTGGCCTTATACAGCAACAGGGAATGCATTAACTTCTTATGATGGAAACAATACTCCTGATAGTTTTTCTCCAACAAGTGGAGGAAATCGAACCACTGATGGCTATTCTACTGTAAGAATAACCGGATTGCCTGCAACAGCAAGTTTACGATTTAGAATTACCTTGTTAAATGATAGCGCTAGCGAACGTTGGGTTGTTGATGATTTTAAAGTTCAAGGTATAGTAGCTTGTGTTCCTCCAGCTATTGCAAGTGTTTTTCCAACCTCAGGACCTATTGGTACCAATGTAACTATAAATGCTAGTTCAGGAAATTTATCAGGAGCAACAGCAACTTTTAATAGTTTAGCAGCAACCGTTATTTCTACAACTGCAACACAAATGGTTGTTGTAGTTCCAGCAGGAGCAACATCAGGAAATATAGTGATTACTAACACTGCGAATTGCCCAGTTTCATCACCGTTTACAATTCTAAAAGAAGAAAAAACGAGTTGTGAAGGTGCTTCTTTTGCTAGTGAACTTATTATTTATGAAGTACACGATGAACAAGCTGGAAATGGTGGAATAATTACAGTTTACAACGGAACTGGTGTAGTTAAAGATTTATCTAATTACACGATATACAGAACCACAAATGCAAATGACGGTAATGAAATAGATTATGCAACTCTTACAGGAAATATAGCTCCTAATACTTTAGCAATTCTTGGATTTAGTTCGAATTGCCCTCCATTTGGCGCAGTTAATGGGACTATAAATGGAGGATTTAATGGAGGAGATGGTCTTCAATTGAGAAGTAAAGACGGAACAACTATTATAGATGATGTTGATGTTATTTCAAATGTACCAGGTTATTATTTGGTAAGATCTCCTAATCAACTTACTCCTCGAACTTCTTTTGTTAGTTCAGATTGGAATTCAACACCACTATCAGCCGGCGATTGTTTCCCGGCACTAGGTACAGTTCCTATTGTAAGTCCAGGTTCAGGAAATCCACCAGTTATTACTACACAACCTGTTTTTGTTCCTTCATGTAACAATGTAAGTTTTACCGTTGCGGGTACTGAAGGATTCCCTGGGTCAAATGCTTTAGCATATAGATGGTATGAACTTGCACCAAATAGTACAACTTGGACTGCCTTAACCACAGGAGGAATTTATACTGGTGCCACTACAGCGACTTTAACTATTTCATCAGTAACAGGGCTAGTTGGTTACCAATATTATGCCCAAGTTAGAGAAAATACAGCTACATGCTACACTGCTTCAAATGCCGTCACTATAAATTCGAGTGGGGGTGCAGGCGGTACAGTAATTGCTCCTAAAACATCAACTATTTGCAGCGGTACAGCTTTTACGGTAAATCCAACCAATACCTTACCTGATGTTGTGCCTACAGGAACAACCTATACGTGGACAGCTCCAGTTATTGCTCCAGCGACAGCTATTACTGGAGGAAGTGCACAAGTAACTCCACAAACTAGCATTTCACAAATTCTAACCAATACAACAAGTGCAGTTGCAACAGCAACATATACCGTAACGGCAAATTCAGGAGGTTGTACAAGTACCTTTACTATTACTGTAACAGTAAATCCAGTTCCTACAGTAACAGCAACTCCAAATAGTAGATGCGGTGCAGGAACTGTAACTTTAGGAGCATCTACTACATCGGGAACAATTAGTTGGTTTGCAGCAGCTACAGGAGGAACTGCACTAGCAACAGGAACTTCATATACTACTTCTAGTATAGCAATAACCACAAGCTATTGGGTAGAAGCTTCGACGGGTACTTGTACAAGCAACTCAAGAGTGGAGGTTATAGCGACAATTACTTCAAATGGTGCAATTCCTAGGCCTACAGTAAAAACGCCTGTAGAATATTGTTTAAGTACCACAACTCCTGCATCACCGTTAACAGCGACTACAACTGTTCCTGGAGCTACTTTAAATTGGTATGCCACTCTTACAAGTACACCAGCTTTAGCTAGTGCTCCAATTCCAAATATTACAACTGTTAGTAGTATCACGTATTATGTAAGTCAATCTTTAGCAGGTTGTGAAGGACCACGTGAAGCAATTGTGGTAAATGTTATTGCTGATACAGAGGCGATTGCAACTGGTTTTATATGTGATCCGTCACAAATAACAACAAGTCCCGTAAGCTCCGTATATTTTGATTGGGCAAACGTTGTTGGTCGAACCGGATATTATAGGTATAGCTATTCGATTGATGGGGGCCCTCTTGTTTTTGGTTTTACACAGAACGGTCGTAGTTCACAAGAAGTTTTTGGTGTAAATCCAGGTCAAAAAGTTGAATTTACGATAGTAGAAGTTCAAGGTGTTCCTTGTTTTAAACCGCAAACAATAAGTTGTAGTTTAGCTTGTACAACGAACACAGTCCCTGATTTTTCTTCTATTCCGGCAACTCAATCTATTTGTACTGGTTCAATTGTACCTGTATTACCTCCAAATTCAAATAATGGTATTTCTGGCACTTGGTTACCTGCAACAGTTAGTAATACTACAACAGGAACTTATGAGTTTACTCCAGATGCCATTTTATTTCCTTGTGCGTCAAAGGTTTTAAAGCAAGTTGTGGTAACTCAACCAGTAACTCCTACTTTTGCACCGACTACTACCTCCTATTGTCAGAATGCAATTATAACATTACCTATTTTACCAACAACATCTACTAATGGAATAATTGGCACTTGGAATCCTGCATCTATTAGCACATCAACATTAGGTACAATAGTTCATACTTTTACACCATCAACTGGTTCGTGTGCTATTCCTACATCAATATCAATTACTATTAATGCTAATGTTGCGCCTACTTTTAATCCAGTAGGACCAATTTGTTCTGGAGCAACACTTTCTGCCTTACCCACAACTTCTCTTAATGGATTTACAGGAACATGGTCGCCAGCATTAAATAATACTGCAACCACAATTTATACATTTACTCCAACAACAGGATTATGTGCAACAACAACTACTTTAACAATTGTAGTAAACCCAAATGTAACTCCTACATTTGATGCTATTCCTGCAGCTTGTTCTGGAACAACTATTCCTGGGTTGCCTACAACGTCCCTTAATGGTGTAACTGGAACTTGGTCGCCAGTTATAAATAATACTTCAACTACTGTTTATACTTTTACTCCAACAACAGGGCTGTGCGCAACTACTACTGCTTTAACTATAACAATAGATTCAAAAGTTACCCCTACATTTCTTCAAGTCGCTCCCATTTGTTCAGGAGGCATACTTTTACCTTTGCCTTTAACCTCAGCTAATGGTGTAACTGGAACATGGTCGCCAGCTTTGAATAATTTAGCTACAACGACTTATACTTTTGTTCCAAATACTGGTTTTTGCGCTACTAACCAAACTTTAACTATTACCGTTAATCCAATCTTAACTCCTACATTTAATGCAGTTCCAGCAATTTGTTCAGGAGCAACACTTTCAGCATTACCAACTACTTCCCAAAATGGAATAACAGGAACTTGGTCGCCAGCATTAAATAACACTACAACCACGCTGTATACATTTAATCCTACAGCTGGTTTATGTGCCACAACAACTAATTTAACAATTACAGTAAATCCAAATGTGATTCCAACATTTAATGCTGTTCCAGCAACTTGTTCAGGAACAATCCTTTCGCCGCTTCCAACTACATCTATTAATGGAATTACAGGAACTTGGTCGCCAACAATTGATAACACAACAACAACAATTTATAATTTTACTCCAACAACAGGATTGTGTGCAACCACTGTTCCGTTAACGATAACAATTAACCAAAAAATTATTCCAACGTTTAATCCAGTTGTTGCAATTTGTTCTGGAGCAACACTTTCCGCCTTACCAACAACTTCTCTTAATGGAATTACAGGAACTTGGTCGCCAGCTTTGAATAATTTAACAACTACAACTTACACATTTACTCCCACAGCTGGAGTTTGTGCTACTTCAACAACTTTAATAATTACGGTTAATCAGAAAGTTATTCCAACATTTAATCAAATTCTTCCAGTTTGCTCAGGTGCAATATTATCTCCTTTACTGGCAACTTCTCTTAATGGAATAACAGGAACATGGTCTCCAGTTTTGAATAATACAACTACAACAATTTATACTTTTACGCCTTCTGTTGGTTCTTGTGCAAATTTAGCTCAAATGACAATTACAGTAAATCCAATATTAACTCCCACCTTTAATACAATAGGCTCTATTTGTAAGGGAACCACTATTATTTTACCAACAACTTCAATTAATAATATTACTGGTGTTTGGTCGCCACCGTTTAATCCTTTACTAACTACTCCTTATACCTTTACTCCAGATTCAGGACAATGCGCAACTACAACAAATCAGACAGTTACTATTATACAATTGCCTGTAGCAACAAATGCTACAGGACCTTTATCAATATGTTCAGGAGATAAAACATTTATTAATCTGTTTAGTGATATTCCGGGAACAACTTTTACTTGGAATGTTGTACAAACAAATGCTTCAGGTGCTACAGCTGGCACAGGAACTCGAATTGAGCCAAATTTAGAAGCAGTTAGTAATAAATCAGGAGAGGCAGTCTACTCTATAACACCAAATAATAGTGGTTGCAAAGGAGCATCGATAGAAGTTACAATAACCGTGAATCCTATTCCTGATGTTAAGGACAATACTGAAAAAAGCACTATTTGTTCAGGAACAAGTACAAATATTTCGCTAACAAGTGGCGTGGTAGGAACCACTTATTCTTGGACGGTAAATGCGACACCTAATGTTTTTGGAGCTTTGTCAGGAAATGATAATTTGATACAGCAGGAATTGAGCACTAATGATTTAACTCAGGGAAGTGTTATATATACCATAACTCCAGATAGTAATGGTTGTCCGGGTACTGCAATTGATGTAACAATTATAGTTGATCCATTGCCAGATAGTACTTCATTAGTTGCAAAAAACCCTATATGTAGCGGTGAAACTATAAAAATAGATTTGTCTTCGACCATTGGAGCAAGTTTTAATTGGACTGTAATTCAAACTGGTGTAACAGGTGCTACAAAAGGCACAGGTACAACAATAGAACAAATACTACAATCAGGAACTATAGCAGGAACAGCTGAATATATTATAACTCCGATATTAAATGGATGTGAAGGTGATCCAAATCCAGTAATTATAAACGTAAATCCTTTGCCAGTTGCTGTAATACAAGAGGATGGATTGCTTTGTATTCGAAAAGATGGGACAGTTAAGAGTTCTTTTATTTTGAACACTAATTTAAGTGACGCCGATTATGATTTTGTTTGGTATAAAGATAATGCAGTTATCCCACCACCTTTCCCGCCTTTACTTCCGCCTACAAGCAGTTATGAAGTAACCGAAATAGGTGATTATTATGTTGCTGTTACAAACAAATTGACAACTTGCTATGCGGAGTCAAATAGTGCTTTAATTACTAGCATTAGTCCAGCCGATTATATAGACCCTCCAATAGTTACTGATGCTTTTACAGATAACGCAACAGTAATAATTAATGTATTCCCACCAGCAGACTATTATCTTTATCAAATTGATTTTGGTCCATTACAAGATTTTAATGAATTTACTCAGGTAAAAGGAGGTTCACATACAATTAGAGTAACAGATGCAATAGGTTGCACAGATTTAAGTACTCCTGCTAGAGTAATAAGCTACCCTAAATTTTTCACCCCTAATGGTGATGGTTATAATGACACATGGAATATCATTGATTTGGGTGACCAACCCAATGCTAAATTATATATTTTTGATCGTCATGGAAAACTTTTAAAACAAGTTTCAACATTTGGAAATGGCTGGGACGGTACTTATAATGGCAAAGAACTCCCTGCAAGTGACTACTGGTTTTCGCTAAATTATTTTGAAAATAATGTGTTAAAATTATTCAAATCGCATTTTTCATTAAAAAGATAAAGTAAATTTAAATTATAATTGCGTAATTATAATTGATGTTTTGACTTTATATAAATTAAGATATTATCTATAAACGTCTTTATTCAATTATTTTTATTTAAATCGGCAAAACAGTTGTTCCCTTCACTTCAGAAATGATAAAAAAACTATTAATCAAAGAAACTTCTGGAAGTACAGAAAGTTTTTTTTGATGAAAATCATGATAACTTTCCATATCCGGAAGTACAATTTTTAGCATATAATCAAAATTTCCGGATACAAAATTACATTCTACTACTTCGGGTAAATTTAGAATTGAATGATTGAATGATTCTGAAATGTTATATGTTTGTTTCACTAAAGTGACTTGACAATAAACAGTGAGATTAATGCCTAATTTTTTTTTATTTAGAATTGAAACATAATTCTCAATAATTCCCTCTTTTTCCAATCGCTTTACCCTATCGTGTACGGGTGTTAGAGAAAGATTAATTCGATTTGCTATGTCTTTTAAAGTAAAATGCGCATTTTCTTGCAAAAGGCGTAAGATTTTTTTGTCAGTTTCGTCTATACTCATGATGAAAAAATTAGTTTCTTAATGACATTTTATAGTTGTTTTTTCTTTTTGAAATTAAAAATGGTATTTAATTTAGAATTATTTACTTCAAAAATACTTAAATTAAATAATATTTTATTATTTTAATATAAAAATCATTAATATTTTCTTTTTGATTTACTTTTATACTTTACTAAATCATTATTCAAATAATTAATAAAAATGATAATAGGAATTCCAAAAGAAATCAAAAACAACGAAAATCGTGTAGGTTTAACTCCTGGAGGTGTTGCCGAAATGAAAAAAAATGGACATATTATTTATGTACAAAATAATGCTGGAGAAAACAGTGGCTTTAGCAATGCCGAATACAAAGAAGCAGGAGCTATAATTCTAAATTCAATAAAGGAAATCTATGCAATTGCTGAAATGATTATAAAGGTAAAAGAACCTATCGATTCTGAATACATTCTTATCAAAAAGGGCCAATTGTTATTTACTTATTTTCATTTCGCCTCATCAGAACCATTAACACATGCTATGATAGAACGTGGAGCCATTTGCTTGGCATACGAGACTGTGGAAAAATCAGACCGCAGCTTACCTTTATTAGTTCCAATGTCAGAAGTTGCAGGTCGGATGGCTATTCAGCAAGGCGCTAAATATTTAGAAAAACCACAAAAAGGAAAAGGAATATTATTAGGAGGGGTTCCTGGAGTTCCACCTGCAAAAGTATTGGTTTTAGGAGGAGGAATTGTTGGAACTCAAGCAGCTAAAATGGCCGCTGGACTCGGAGCTAGAGTGGTAATTATGGATATAAGTTTACAACGTTTACGCAATTTATCAGATATCATGCCTCCAAATGTGGTTACGATTATGTCTAACCATTATAACATATGTGAAGCTATTGCTGAAGCTGATTTAATTGTTGGAGCTGTATTAATTCCTGGTGCAAAGGCGCCAAACTTAATTACTCGCGATATGCTAAAATTAATGCGACCAGGAACTGTAGTTGTTGATGTTGCTGTAGATCAAGGGGGCTGTATAGAAACCTGCAAACCAACCACTCATGAAAACCCGACATTTATCATTGACGATATAGTTCATTATTGCGTTGCCAATATGCCTGGTGCTGTACCATATACCTCCACGCTTGCTTTAACTAATGCAACATTACCATATGCGTTACAATTAGCAAATAAAGGTTGGAAAACTGCCTGTGTAGAAAATGAAGAATTAAAAAAAGGATTGAATATTGCCAATGGGAAAATTGTATATCAAGGAGTAGCAGATGCATGGGGTTTACCATTTAATGAAGTGGAAACCATTTTGTAATTCTAATTATAATAAAAAATCCGTCACGAAATTAATGATTCGAGACGGATTCTTTTATTCTCAAAACTACTATTTTTATTTTGGTTTTGAAACATAATAAATTGGAATTCCAATTAACATAATTAAAACACCCCAACCACAAGTACTCGTTTTAGTAAACAATAAAGCAACAGAAATGGCACTTGCTACAATTATATAGAACATGGGTAAAAAAGGATAGCCAAAAGCTTTATAGGGTCTTTCTATATTTGGCCTATTTTTACGAAGAATAAAAATACCATATATCGTCAAAATATAAAAAATCAAAACGATTATTATCACAAAATCTAGTAAGTCACCATATTTCCCTGTTAAACACAATGCCGAAGCCCAAATACATTGTGCCCACAAAGCCCATGCTGGAACACTAGATACATTAAGTTTTGCTGCTTTCTTAAAAAACAATCCGTCATTTGCCATAGTATAATAGACACGAGCTCCTGCCATTATTAAACCATTATTACACGCAAATGTTGAAATCATAATCATTATGGCAATAATATAAGTTCCTATATCTCCAAAAATATATTGCGAAGCTACAACAGCAACCCTATCTGATTTTGCCGTTGCAATTTCATCAAAAGGAATTACCGCTAGGTACATTAAATTTGTTAATACATAAATTATGGTAACTATAAAAGTTCCAAGAAACAAACTTAATCCTACATTTCGTTTCGGATTTTTTATCTCAGCAGCTATAAATGTAACGCCCACCCATGCATCGCTAGAAAACAAAGAACCTACCATAGCTGCAGAAATTCCTGAAATTAATGCAACACCACTTATTGGCAACCAAGAACTTGAATCTTTAACGAATGATTTTGTAGCCCACATATCAGACCAATTGGCATTCCAAATCTCAGCTTTTGCTGCCAATAGAAAACCAAAAATAATTAATCCAAAAAGTGATAAAATTTTAATAATTGTTAAAATGGTTTGCATCATTTTACTCTTCTTTACCCCACGACTATTTAAATACGTTAGGAAAACAATAGTAATTATAGATACTATTTGAGCTGCATTGAGTTTAAATTCACCTATTTCAAAAAGAATATTTTCATCACTCATTGAAGGAAATAGATAGGCTGCAAACTTGGAAAATCCAACCCCAACGGCCGCAATTGTTCCTGTCTGTATTACCGCGAAAAAACTCCAACCGTATAAAAAAGCAATTAATTTCCCATAGGCTTCTCTTAGATACACATATTGTCCACCTGCTTTTGGAAACATCGAACTCAACTCGCCATAACTTACGGCAGCAATCATTGTGATTAATCCCGAAATTAGCCAAATTAAGGTTAACCAACCAGCTGAACCTACTTGTCGAGCAATATCTGAACTTACTATAAATATTCCTGAACCTATCATAGAACCAACGACAAGCATTGTTCCGTCAAGTAATCCTAGTTCTCTTTTAAATTGATCTTTATTAGAATCTGACATAAAATTTCGATTAGAGTGTGGCTAAAGATATACTTTTTGAACAAAAAATGAAACTGAAATATAAATTTAGAATATAATTCATCTAAAAACAGAAAAACCTGCTCTTTAAAAGAACAGGTTTATCATTTGAGAAAACATAAATACAAAAAAATCAATCTTTATTTCCCTTATTAAACTTTATAAATCCTCTGGGTGTATATATTTCCTCCCGAGAATACTTTTACTATATAAAATCCACTTCTTAAATTAGAAATATTTGTTGATCTCGATCTCAATCTTCCAGACAAATTGTATACCTCAACTCTAAATTCTTTCACTGGCAAATTCGTTACTGTAATTATCGAATTATTTATCAAAGTAATTTTTACTGGTTCAACAACAACTGGAGTAGGAGTTACAACCGGCTCAACAACTACAGGAGGCGGAACCACTATTGGTTCTGGAGTTACCACAACCGTTGTAGTTGATTTAGTATATGTTTGATTCAAATTATTATACCCTTTAGTCGCATCCCAAACGCCAACATTAGCAAATTGAATAGAGAATAATGGATTCGCTATTTGTGGGTCTGGTAAATTTAAAAATAATGAATACGTTCCTACTGGCACATCAAGATTTAAGTTTTGAACAATTTGTGTTTGAGCACCTCTATGCCATAAACGCACATCCGAATTTATAGGAAAAGAATATTCAATATTTGTTGAATTATTTCTTAACACAATGAATGCTTTTCTTTGATTAAACACATTTCCAAAGCCAACATTTTGCAAATTAATAGTTAAGCTATTATTTGAAATTGTAGAATTCAATAATTCAAATCGATACCCTAATCTTCTTTGAACTTCATCATAACAGCCACTTGTTTTCCATAAATCTAATGTGGCTCCAAAGTATCCTATGTTTAAATAATTATAATGAAACTTATTTAACATATTAACAGCATTGGTACAATTTTGATAGGTACTATTCAATTGATTAGATTCTCCACCACAAAAAGTATATTTAGACTGCCCTTCTAAATATGGATACTCGACAGCAGTATTTTTAAAAGTACCGACATCAGAAGCACTAGATAAAAAAGCGTCATTATGTAATGCAACCCTAGATTTAGCTGAACCATTATAAGCTTCGGCAGGTGAAATTGAGGTAGTTCCACTAATTATTTGTTGAAAACTTGGTGTTCTAAAGGCCACCATTCTGTTTGGAGCTAATTCTAATATTTTTAGTCCTATTTCTTTTCTGTCAGCTAGGTTTTGGGCAGAAACAACTCCATTATTACCAAAATTATTGGTATAATACCATTCTCCATACTGACCTATAAATCCAGCTTCAATATTAGATATTACATCTTGATTAGGAATAGTAATTGCTTTTAATTGTTCGATATGAGAAATGATTTGAGCCTTTGTTGCATCAACAGCATCATCTTCAGTATATCGAAAACGAATTATAGCCTTTACGCCCGATAAGCGTAATGTATTGAAATCTTTTAGAATATTATTCAAAAAGGTTTGAGAAATTGGGGTATTCTTAAACGCTCCTAAATCATAAATTCTTAAAATTAGAGTTACTTTTTCATTTATCCGTGAACTAGTCAAAGAAGATTGACTTAAGAAAGAAAATGTAGTTGTACTTTGAGCTTTAGAGTACCTGTACCATCCTCTTTCAGGATTTGAAAAGTTTTCAGTGCTAGACACATAGCTTTTAGTTTGTGCATGCAAGGCCACTGTAAAAAGTAGCATAAGTAATACTTTTTTCATAACAATAGTAGGTTAAGATTAATAATAACATTTGGGGAAATGTTTTTTGCTTTACTATTAATTTGGGATTAATAATATTGCACTACAAATAAATATTTAAAAAAAATAAAAAAATAAAAAAATCGATTAAGTGATTAATAAATTCGATTAAATACGTTAAAATATTTTTTTTGTAAGAATTTAAACATGATTTTAAAATCAATAAATTAATTTAGAATGTACCTAGTCAATCTAAACAAGAAAAAAAATACCGAAAACCCGATAAAAAAAACAATCACTATAAAACAAAAAAATCCTCGAAAAAAACTTCAAGGATTTTTATAAAACTTAAGGAATAAATTATGCTTTTCCTGCAGCTGCAATTAAATTTAAAGCAGAACCAGCTACGAACCAGCCAATTTGTCCATCATTATAGGTATGGTTAGCTAAGATACTATCTTTAGAACCATCTGAGTGAACGAATTCAAGAGTTAATGGTTTGCCTGGAGCAAAATCAACTAAATCTATAAAATTTATGGTATCGTCTTCTTGAATCTTATCATAATCTGCTTCGTTAGCAAAAGTAAGACCTAACATTCCTTGTTTTTTCAAGTTCGTTTCGTGAATACGTGCGAATGATTTTACTAAAACCGCTTTCACTCCCAAGAAACGAGGCTCCATGGCTGCATGCTCACGAGATGACCCTTCGCCATAATTGTGATCTCCTACTACAACTGAAGCAATTCCTGCAGCTTTGTATGCACGAGCTACTGCAGGAACAGTATCGTATTGTCCTGTTATTTGATTTTTAACTGAATTCGCTTTTTGGTTGAAAGCATTTTCAGCACCTATTAACATATTATTTGAAATATTATCTAAATGTCCTCGGAAACGCAACCAAGGTCCAGCCATAGAAATATGATCGGTGGTACATTTTCCGAAAGCTTTAATAAGCAATTTAGCTCCCATAATATTTTTTCCGTCCCAAGCATCAAATGGAGCTAATAATTGTAAACGATCTGATGTTTCACTTACAACAATTTGTACTTTTGAACCATCTTCAGCTGGCGCTTGAAATCCTGCATCTTCGACAGCAAATCCTTTTTTAGGTAATTCATCACCATAAGGCGCACTCAATTTTACTTCTTCGCCTTTATCGTTTATCAAAGTATCAGTTATAGGATTAAAATCTAAGCGACCTGAAATTGCTAAAGCAGCAACCATTTCTGGTGAAGTAACAAAAGCATGAGTGTTTGGGTTACCATCGGCACGTTTAGAAAAGTTACGGTTGAAAGAGTGAACAATAGTGTTTTTCTCTCCTTTATCTGCTCCTGCTCTATCCCATTGTCCGATACATGGTCCGCAAGCATTTGTAAAAACTTTAGTACCCATTTTTTCGAAAGTAGCTATCATACCATCTCTCTCAATTGTATACCTAATTTGTTCAGATCCTGGATTAATACCAAACTCTGCTTTTGGACTGATTCCTAATTCGACTGCTTGATTTACAATTGAAGCGGCACGAGCCATATCCTCATAAGATGAATTGGTACAAGAACCTATTAAACCCCATTCTACTTTAATTGGCCACCCGTTTGTAGCTGCTTCAGCTTTCATTTGAGAAACAGGAGTTCCACGGTCAGGAGTAAAAGGACCATTAATATGTGGTTCTAATTCTGAAAGGTTTATTTCAATTACTTGGTCAAAATAAGTTGCTGGGTCAGCATATACTTCTGGGTCAGCTGTTAAATATGAAGCTACAGTATCAGCAGCATCTACAACGTCCTGACGACCAGTTGCAGATAGATATCTTCTCATAGATTCATCATAACCAAATGTAGATGTGGTAGCTCCAATTTCTGCGCCCATATTACAAATAGTTCCTTTTCCTGTACATGACATTGACAACGCTCCTTCTCCAAAATATTCAACAATAGCTCCAGTTCCACCTTTTACAGTAAGAATATCTGCTACTTTAAGAATTACGTCTTTTGGGGCAGTCCAGCCAGAGAGTTTTCCGGTCAATTTTACGCCTATTAATTTAGGGAATTTTAATTCCCATGACATTCCTGACATTACATCAACTGCATCAGCACCACCAACACCAATAGCTAGCATTCCTAATCCTCCTGCATTTACAGTATGTGAATCGGTACCAATCATCAAACCTCCAGGAAAAGCGTAGTTTTCTAGAACGATTTGGTGAATAATTCCTGAACCTGGTTTCCAAAAACCAATTCCGTATTTGTTAGAAACAGAAGAAAGAAAATCAAAAACTTCTTTAGATTGTGTATTAGCTACAGCTAAATCGCTAGAAGCTCCAACTTTTGCTTGAATTAAGTGATCACAGTGAACGGTTGTAGGAACTGCAACTGTTTTCTTTCCTGCATGCATAAATTGCAATAAAGCCATTTGCGCAGTTGCATCTTGACAAGCTACTCTGTCTGGTGCAAAATCGACATAATCTACCCCTCTTTTAAAAGCTTGTGTTGGATTTCCTTCCCAAAGGTGATTGTATAAAATCTTTTCTGTTAATGTAAGTGGGCGTCCTACTATTTGTCGAGCTGCATCAACACGAGAAGTCATGTTTGCATACACTTTTTTAATCATTTCAATATCAAAAGCCATACTATGAGTGAATTATATTATTACTGTTTTTTATATAAGTGGCACAAAATTAAACAATCTTATTGAGAATAAAAAGCTTTTAGCACTAAGGAATCCTAAACATATCCTAAAAAAGAATTAGACTAAAACTTTCATGATTTTAAAAAATTGAAAATTCGTAATTTAAATTAATCTTATCATTCAAATATTTAAAAATCTAGGTATAAAAAGAGAATTCAATTGAATTTTTGATTGCTGTCTAAGTTCATAATTGGTTTTTCAAAGTATTTATACATGATAAAACTTAGAAAAAAAACTAATATAATGTAAATAAAAGTAAAAAAATGCAATTGTATCATTGAAAACGCACTAATATTAAAACAAAATTTCATTACTTGTAATACAATACTATACTGCAATAAATAAATAGAATATGATAGTAAACTCAATAAAGTAATGAGTCTAGAAAACCTGTTTGGGACTAATTTCCAATTAGAAAAAATTGGAAGAAATAGTGCAAATGTTGTAGACACTAATGGCAAATACAAAACATTCCAAAAAAACGGATACGTTTCGATAAAAACCCTAAAATATCCTACACCTACAAATAGCATAATTAAAAAAAAGCATCCAAGAAAAAACAACTTTGCTTTATATTTTAACCAAAGTTTATTATAATTTATTGCAATCCAACTGGCGAATATTCCAATTAAAAAAGTATCTATCCGATACACAACAACTGATTTCAAAGAAATATTCCATTGCTCGATAGTCGTATTTGACGATGTTAAATAATACAGAACTTTATTGAAAATAAAAATCGATATCAGAATTGATATCACAATAATAAAGAATCTAGATTTGTGTTCAGAATTAGCCAAAAATGTTGAAAATAATAAAGCAAAAGGAGTAATCAAATAGGCAAATTGAATTACAGACAAACCCCATGATTCTGGAAAAAAAGGCATCATTGGATGATAAATATTTTGGAAAAAGAAAAAATAACACCCAACATTTTCTATTTGAAAATGAAACATTATAGCAATAACTATGTTTAAAAGTAAAACCAAAAAATAATTAGGAAAGGTTCGAAACCAACGTTTTTTTAAAAAAGAGAAAACAGATTGAATTGTAAAATCATTCTGAACATATATGTTGAACAAAATATTTCCAATTAAGAATCCACTTAAAACAAAGTAAATCTCAACACCCCAAAAACTAAATAAAATCAGCATTTGAGCCAACTTATCATTTAAATTAGGATAAATTAAAAGCAAATTAGATAATAAAACCATCAGAATTGCAATAGAACGAAACAAATCTAAACCGAAAATTCTATGATCGTTTGCATTATTGTCCATATAATTTAAATTTTTATATCTCTGAGTTTTGTTATAGGCTTTTCAAAAAAAGTATACAAAACGTAACTCAATGAAATGGTAAGAACCAAGTACAATACTGCAAACAAATGCAATTGAATGATACTAAAATGGGAAGTATCAATAAAATGCTTCATCAAATAAAGTACAATACTATAATGCACCAAATAGATTGCATAAGATAATTCGCTTATGTGCTCTACTGCTTTTTGAATGCTTGATAAACCAATCTTCCATTCAGAAAAAAACGGCAAGAAACAAACCAACGCTACAGTATTTAATGGTAAACAAATCACATTCCAAAAAAAAGGGAAATCTGCAATTTTTAGTTTTAAATAACCCAGACAGAAAAGCAAAATAAAAACTAATAAAAAGCCCAAAGTTGCAAATTTGAATTTTTCTTTTTGCCAAAATTTAGAATATTCACAAGAAATAAAACCAAATAAAACTCCTGCTAAAACGGTATCAATTCTATAAATAACTACAGAACGTAAAGAAATATCCCATTGTGCCATAGTTGTGTTTTGAGTATTGAAATTGTAACTAATTTTCAGTAAAAAAAAGAAAAGAATCATACTAGAGATGACCCCTAAAAAAAGTGTTTTTCTAGACACTTTCTTAAAAATTACAGAACCTAGGAACAACAAAAAAACGGTAATTATATAGCCATATTCTTTTATAGGCATACTCCACGATTCAGGAAAAAAAGGTAATAAAGGCGTAGCAAAATTCTGAAAAAAGAAAAAATATTTCCACGCATCTACAATTGGGTAACCCATAAAAAAACCAATTATTATATTTACAATTATTATTAAATAATAGTTCGGCAAAATTCGAATCATACGTCTATTAAGAAAAGTCATCATGGTTTTAAATCCATAATCCTCACGCAAAAATTGCTTGTAAATAATACTTCCTATAAGAAAACCGCTAAGAACAAAAAAAAGCTCAACGCCAAAAAAACCACACATATCAACTGCTTTTGCCAATAAACTTGAGCTTGGTGGATAAATCCAAGACGTATGTGAACACAATACTAGTGCAATTGAAATGACACGCAACAAATCCAATCCAAAAAATCGTTTGGTAGGTTTTCGTTCAGTTTCAATCATTTAAAATTGTATTTTTGATTTTCGATTCGATTAAATTATGACAAAATCAAAGATATATAAATTTTTAGGAGTTTTTGTGTTCCTAATTACAATTGGTGGTGGAATTTGGTACTGGCAAATGCCTAATCGTCATAAAGCAATCATAAAAACGGTTTTCCTTCAGGAAACTGGAATTGTTGACAACAAATGGATTATCGATAATTCTCACTTAGAATATAAAATGATTTCCCCAACTTTTTATATTGACGGAATTTATAAATCTATGGAGGGACCAAAATCCTCGAATTACATTCAACTTTCTCAAGACTCGACATTACTTTGGCTTACTGGTTTTCATGTTAAAGCATTAGACTCTAAAACTAAGAAACAAGTATCTAATGATTTTATTTGTCATACCAATATCGATTTTAATGAAGTAAAATATTTTAGCAATTGGAATCTTAATGAGAGAATTGGAATCTATTATCCAAGATTGACTTCACTTTCGCATGGATTAGAAAATTTTACTTTTCCAAAAGGATATGGAATTCCGATGAAAGGAAATGACTTGCTTTATATTACTACCGAATCTTTAAACCACAATATTACTGATGCAAATTTTTGTATTAAGCATGAAGTTACTGTCGATTATACTAAAAAAAATAGAAATATTAAACCCTTATTAAGCAGAACAGCATTTATCATGTTGCCGTATAATAAATCTGACCCTTATAAAAGTCCACTTGATCCCGGAAAAGATTATTGTATACCTGTAGAAACTAAGAATCATAGTTATGATTATGGTGACGGAAATGTATTATCAGGGCATTGGGTTATTCCTATTGGAAAAAACACGTATCACAGCTCTAT
The DNA here is from genome assembly GCA_947457255.1 of Flavobacteriaceae bacterium. Lineage (GTDB taxonomy): Bacteria > Bacteroidota > Bacteroidia > Flavobacteriales > Flavobacteriaceae > Flavobacterium. The sequence continues at coordinate 8,051 of CANGUZ010000014.1, read as the reverse complement.
TGATGAACAATTACAAATTAAAGACAGTTTACGATTACACGCTGCTGCGGTTCATGTTCATCCATTTGCTACTTCACTAACGCTCTTGGATAAAACAACCAAAACTGAAATTTTTAAAAGCAAAATAACGAACCATTCAAACAAAATTGGGCTTTCAAACATTAACTCTTTTAGTTCAGAATCTGGAGTTTGGATGTTTAAAAATCACGAATACGAATTGGTTTTAGAAGTTAATAATACTACAAGTAGCAATCAAGACATGATGGGAAGCATGTTTTTGTTTTTTTATGATGCCGAATTGGATTCGATTGTTAATAAATAATCGAATACATTTTTAAACCGTTAAGATAGTTAAGAATATTAAGACTTATTTCTTAGAAAAGTTTAATTTAAAAAATTGTTTTTCTAAAAAAGAGAGGCAATAATTTTTTCAATTGTAATTCCTTCAGCATCGGCTTTGTAATTTTTTACTACACGATGCCTCAAAATTCCTGTTGCTACGGCTTTTACATCTTCAATATCTGGCGAAAATTTACCGTTAAAAGCAGCATGAGCCTTTGCAGCCAAAATTAAATTTTGAGAAGCTCTTGGGCCCGCCCCCCAATCGATATAATTTTTTATAAAATCATTAGAAAGCGCATTGTCAGGACGTGTTTTACTTACTAATGTAACAGCATATTCTATTACATTATCAGTAACTGGAATCCTACGAATTAAATGCTGAAAATCGATAATCTCTTGTGCTGTAAATAGCGGATTTACTGAAACTTTTGCATCAGTTGTGGTACTTTTTACTACCTGTACTTCTTCGGCAAACGATGGATAATCTAGTTTAATTGAAAACATAAATCGGTCTAATTGTGCTTCTGGTAAAGGATATGTTCCTTCTTGCTCAATTGGATTTTGTGTTGCCAATACAAAATAAGGCAAATCTAATTTGTAATTATGTCCCGCTATAGTTACTGCACGTTCTTGCATGGCTTCTAGCAAAGCAGCTTGAGTTTTTGGAGGCGTCCTGTTAATTTCATCAGCCAAAATAATATTCGAAAAAATTGGCCCTTTTATAAATTTGAATTGACGGTTTTCATCAAGAATTTCACTTCCTAATATATCCGAAGGCATTAAGTCAGGTGTAAATTGTATGCGTTTAAAATCTAAACCTAAAGCTTGCGAAATAGTATTAACCATTAAGGTTTTGGCTAATCCAGGCACGCCTACTAAAAGTGCATGACCTCCAGAGAAAATACTCAATAAAACTTGGTCTACAACTTCATCTTGACCTACAATTATTTTAGATATTTCCTTTTTTAATTCGGTTCTTTTTTGAACTAAATTTTGTATTGCTGTTACGTCGGACATTTGATTTTTGATTTTTGATTTTTGATTTCAGATTAACTCAGATAGAATCTAAACTAAAATCTACTTTTTTAACCAGTTATTAGTAAACGGACAATCTCTATATTCTCCATTGATCTTAATATAGGTTTCTTTAATTTTTTCTTCAGACCATTTCGCAATGGCATTTATTTGTTTTTCTTTTAGAGCTATCTCTTTAATTTTTATATAATCTTTAGCATAATCGGCAGTATGCTCATTGATTCTATTGGTCACAGTTACTAATTTGTATTTCTTTTTTCCATTTTGTTCAGTATCTACAATTGGCAATGAAACCTCTCCTTCTTTTAAGTTTGACACTTGACTGTAAAGCGAAGGATCCATTTTTGTAAGTTCAAAATGAGTATCTTGTGTTTTTGGGTTTACTAGAAGTCCACCATTAGCTTTTGTTTCTTTCTCATCAGATTCTGCTCTTGCAGCTTCAGCAAACGTAACTACTTTCTCGTCAATTTTTTTCTTAATTTGAGTTATCTTTTCTTTAGCTTCTTTTAGAGATTCGGCAGAAATAGCTGGAACTAAAAGAATATGTCTTAACTCTACTTCCTGTCCTTTTATTTTTTCAACGTAAATGATATGAAAACCAAACTCAGTTTCAAAAGGTTCTGAAATTTCACCTTCTGCAAGACTAAATGCAACATCTTTAAACTCTTTTACAAAAGGTGTTTTTTTGTTCATTTTATAATATCCCCCGTTAGAGCTTGATCCTGGATCTTGAGAATATAAAACTGCTTTTGTAGAAAAACTAGATCCTTCTTGAACATCTTTTTTAAACTCTTTGAGTTTATCTATTACTTTTTGCTTTTCGGCTTCGGTTATCTTGGGTTTTATGACTATTTGGGCAACTTCCATCTCTGCACCAAATGTAGGCAAATCGCTTGCAGGTATTTTTTTGAAAAAATTACGAACTTCTTCTGGAGTAATTTCGACCTTATCAACAATTCGTTTGGTCATTTCCGAAGCCAACTTATTCATTTTTATTATTTCGAAAAGGTCTGCTCTAAATTCCTCTTCATTGGCTTTTTTGAAATACAGCACTGCCTTTTCCATCGAACCTAATTGCTCGACCATATAACCAATTTGCTCCTCTAGTTTCGATTTGACTTCTTCATCAGTAACTATTATACTATCTTGTACTGCTTGATGTGCATAAAGCTTGTCTTCTAATAATTTTCCTAACATTTGACATCTAGTGATATCTTTAATTGAGCCTCCTTGACTTGAAATTTCTAGAAAAGATTTATCAATATCTGAATCTAAAACTAAATAATCTCCAACTGTAGCAATTACTCCATCAATCTTTTGTCTTTGAGAAGCAGTTTTCTCAATCACTACCTTTTTAACAGTGTCTTTAATTATTTCTTGTGCCTTTATGGTTGTAGAGAAAACAATAAAAAAGAATATAAACGGTGCTGCGCTATTATTTATAAATTTCATAATCCTTGTCTTTAATTGCATCATCTGTAATTTCTTTTTCAAATTTTTTTATTAACTCTAACTTTCTTTTATTTAGGATAACCTCTTTTAATGTTGGTTTCAGATAATCAAACGGAGCAATCTGGTTCTTATCTATTATTTGTCTAATTTTTACTAAATAAACGTCAAGTGAATCTGAATGCTGAATCGTTTTTCCTGAAGCTATATATTGATCTCTATTGTCTGGATTTATAAATGGTAATTTATCGTAAATACTACTTAAATCTACCCATATAGAATCGTTTAGAGCAAAACTCTTACATTGTAACGCATAAGTATCCCAAAATTTCTTATCCGATTTCTTAAAATCTAAAAACTTACTTTTTATACTTTGGAATTTTGGATTGTCTTTACTTAAGTTAATGTATCTTAAACGAACTAAAGTCCCATTTGTTTTAAAATTCTCTTTATTGTTTTTATAGTATGCTTCTAAATCTTGTTCTGAAATTATAGTATCTAACGTTTTTTTTACAACTTTTTCAATGTATGCTTTTGTATATAAATCTATTTTATACTGTTTTATCAATTCATCAAATGCAGCTTTGTCCTCACTATCAATATTTAGTTCTGCTGCATTTATTAATAATTTCTGTGAAGCCCAACGATCAATAAAACTTCTTACTATTTGTAAACTATCCTGCTTAGAAGTCCCTTTTGGAACCAAATTATTTAGCTCCTCTTTATACAAATAGCTATCTTTTACTCTAGCTATAGCAGTAGAATTTACCTCTTTTTTAAAAAAATCACAAGAAGAAAATAAGAGAACTATCCAAAACAAAAACCAGCTTTTGTACATTATTTTTGAAGTTGCTTTTTTACATTTTCAAAAACATCTTTATTCACTTTAATTGTAAATTCCTTTTTTAAATTATTAACCCAATTTTCTTCTAAAAACTGTTGATAGTCGTTAATAACTTTTCCTTTACATTCTTCTAGTGTCTTTGGGGCGGCCGGAATTACTTTATCGGTTTTTACTACAAAATAATATTCGCCTTCTTTTAGAATATCCGAAACTCCAACTTTAAACTTTAATTCTTTTGGAAGCGATTCTGAACCTTCTTCAAAAACACCTGTATTTGTCATTATCTGCACTTTATCTTTGGTGTTTAATTTTTCTTTAATTTGCTCAGAAGCCATATTTTGTTTAAACATTTTTTGTGCTTTCTTAATAACTTCAATATTAGTTGATGAAGCTACTGTAACATCTACTCTATTTTTCCAAGTATACTCTGATTTTTTGCCTTCATAAAACGCTTGCAAACCTATTGAATCTGTTTTTGATTTTTCCCATATTTCTTTTTCCATTAAATCGAAAAGCAATAATCCGTCTCTATACTCTTCAATAACGTTAGCAAAATCAGGAAACTCCAATTCTAAATTGTCATTGTAGTAATTATTTAATTTAGTGTCAAGAAATTTTTCGTATAAATCATCAACTAATTTATTTACAGGTTTCAGTTTACTTCCTGCTTGTTGTTGCTCTTTTACATAGTTCAAAAAATCAGTTCCTGTAATTATTTTTTCTTGTATTGCAAATAGCTTTCCATCATACGGTATTGTAACAGTTGGCAATTCCCATTTATTTTCATAAAAGTCATCAGTAACCGTTTTTGCTGAAGCTTTGTACAGCTTATTATCTCTTTTTATTGTATACTTTTTTCTAAGTTTTTCATTCAATGAATTTACAATCAATCTTGAACGATCGTCTTTTCCAACTTTATTTTCTAATTCTGATTTTACTTCTTCGAAAGGTTTTACAGGATATTTTTCTATTAACTTTACAATATGCCATCCAAATTCACTTTGAAAAGGAGCTGAAATCGGTTTTTCTGTAGTTAAAGAAAATGCTGCATTTTCAAATTCTTCTGAACTTAACTGTCCTGATCCAAAACGATTAAGGAGTCCTCCTTTTGGAGATGACGATTTATCATCTGAAAATTGCTTAGCTAATTCTTCGAAATTCTCGCCTTGTTGAATTTTTTGATAAATATCCTGAATTTTACTTTCTGCTTTTTCACTTTCCTCTGTGGCTGCATCCTTTGGATTTAAAATCATGATATGCTCTACTGTAATCTCGCCTCTATTATCTCTAACATCATCAACTTTAACAATGTGATAACCAAAACGAGTTCTAATAGGATTCGAAATCTTACCTTTTGGCGTTTTATATGCCGCAGACTCAAAAGCATAGACCATTCTAAATGCAGAAAAATAACCTAAATCACCTTTGTTCTCTTTAGCAGATGGATCTTCTGATAATTCTTCAGCTAATTTTCCGAAATTTTCACCTTTAAGAGCTCTATCGTGAATCGATTTAATCTTATTAAATGCAATTAAAGTATCCGCTGGAGAAGCATTTTCATCAACTGTAATTAAAATATGTGATGCTTTAATCTCTTTTAGCGAACGATTATAGCCTTCTTCAACTAGCTCTTTTGTTACTTTAGAATCAGTTAAATAATTTTTTGAGAGCTGGGTTCTATAAGAATTAAGTTCGTTTTTATATGCCTCCCCATTTTGCAAACCTAACTTATTTGCTTTGTGTATTTTAAGTTTATATCCAACAAATAACTCTAAGTATTGAGTTAAATCTTTTTGAGATTCGTCTTTAACTAAATCTAAATTTTTATTATAGACTCTCGAAAATTCATCAGTGTAGTAGGCTTTATCATCAATTGTAAATAAAACTTCTTTTTTAATATTTTGAGCATAAGTTATAAATTGAAAAAAAAGTAATAATCCGACAAACAATTGTTTTATTTTCATTATTTTAAAGTTTCTGTTTAATACTAAATTAGGTCTAAATTGATTTTTTGAGTTATTTTTTAACAAATTTCAATCAACAAAAATAACAATTCGATTGCATTATACAAGTATAGGTAATACTATTAACAAAAAATTATTAACGAAATTACTTTCAACCATTTTATATTGAAAACCTACTGTAAAATAGTTGTTTAGAACAAAGTCTATTTATTTGTTGAATAAATGCTATTTTTGCATTCCATTTACAAGAAATATGAGCTTTTTACAAGAAATACAACGTCGCCGAACCTTCGGAATTATATCACATCCAGATGCTGGAAAAACTACATTAACTGAAAAATTATTACTTTTTGGAGGAGCAATTCAAGAAGCAGGTGCCGTAAAAAACAACAAAATAAAAAAAGGAGCTACTTCAGATTTTATGGAGATTGAGCGCCAAAGAGGAATTTCGGTTTCGACATCGGTTTTGGCTTTTAATTATAAAGACAAAAAAATAAACATTCTAGATACACCTGGACACAAGGATTTTGCAGAAGACACTTTTAGAACATTAACAGCTGTCGATAGTGTTATTGTGGTTATTGATGTTGCAAAAGGTGTCGAAGAACAAACTGAAAAATTGGTTGCTGTATGCAGAATGAGAAAAATTCCTATAATTGTCTTTATTAACAAATTAGACCGTGAAGGGAAAGATGCTTTCGATTTGATGGATGAAGTAGAACAAAAATTAGGATTAACTGTTACTCCCTTGAGCTTTCCGATTGGTATGGGTTATGATTTTCAAGGCATTTACAATCTCTGGGAACAAAACATCAACTTATTTAGTGGAGATAGCAGAAAAAACATTGAAGAAACAATTGCATTTTCTGATGTAAAAAGTCCTGAATTAGACAAAATTATTGGAGAAAAACCAGCCTCAAAATTAAGAGAAGAACTAGAATTAATTGATGAGGTGTACCCTAAATTTGACCAGCAAGAATATTTAGACGGAAAAATGCAACCTGTGTTTTTTGGATCAGCATTGAATAATTTTGGAGTTAGAGAATTGCTAGATTGCTTCGTAGCGATTGCACCATCACCAAGACCAAAAGATTCAGAAACGCGATTAGTAGACCCAAAAGAAGAAAAAATGTCTGGTTTTGTTTTTAAAATTCATGCCAATATGGATCCGAAACACAGAGACAGACTTGCCTTTATAAAAATTGTTTCCGGAACTTTTGAGCGAAACAAACCTTATTTGCACGTGAGGCAAAATAAAAATTTAAAATTTTCGAGTCCAAATGCTTTTTTTGCTGAAAAAAAGGAAATCGTAGACATATCCTATCCCGGAGATATTGTGGGCTTACACGATACTGGTAATTTTAAAATTGGTGATACTCTAACAGAGGGAGAGGTAATGAGTTTTAAAGGAATTCCTAGTTTTTCTCCAGAGCATTTTAGATATATCAATAATGCAGATCCAATGAAATCGAAGCAACTTGACAAAGGAATAGACCAACTAATGGATGAAGGTGTTGCACAATTATTTACTTTAGAAATGAATAATCGTAAAATCATAGGGACTGTAGGTGCGCTTCAATACGAAGTAATACAATACCGTTTGGAACATGAATATGGAGCAAAATGTAATTATGAAAATTTTCCAGTTCATAAAGCGTGTTGGGTAAAACCTAATGATCCAAAAAGCGAAGAATTTAAAGAATTTAGAAGAATTAAGCAAAAATTCTTAGCACACGATAAGTACAAACAGTTGGTTTTTTTAGCAGATTCTGATTTTACCATTCAAATGACCCAAAGTAAATATCCGAATGTAAAATTGTTTTTTACCTCAGAATTTGATTAATTTGAAATTAATATTATTTTTTATCGAAAATGTGAGCATCATGTAATTTTTTAAAAAAGAGAAATGGTTCTTAAAATTTGATTCGTATCTTTGTAAAAATTTATATTAAAAATGAAAAATAATTTTTTTAAGTTATATTTACTTTCCTTCGTTTTTTTGTCTGACTTTATGTTATTTGCTCAACCTGGACAAGACCAACCTGGTGGAGGATTAGAAGGTGATGATCCACCTACAGCATCAATTAATGAAAAATTAATTTGGTTTGGAATTGTGGGGATATTATTTGCATTTTATTCTTATAAGAGAAAAAATTCTAATGTATAGAAAATCAATAGACTAATCACTAATAATTTATCAAGATTATTAGTGATTAGTCTATTGATTTTAAAAGAAGAGATGCTTATTACAAAATTAATCTAATAATTTGTCCAGTTGCAGTCATCATTTCCATTTGAACGGTTTCTTTCTCATCAATATTAGAAAATATTTTTGATGCCGTTTCGACGTCTGTAATTTTAGTATTGCCAATGCTTAAAATAATTCCTCCTTTTAAATCATTTGCATAAACATTAAG
>CANGUZ010000013.1 GCA_947457255.1 Flavobacteriaceae bacterium | reverse complement strand
ATCCTAAAGCAAAAAGAAATGTGCCGATGTATAATTTTGTTTTCATATTATTATCTGCTAGATTATTAGGAATGCTAACTTTTGTTATCTAAAATAAGTTTATTGTAATTATAAACCTATTCTTACTTCCTCACAAACGGCGGCAATAATTTATTTGAAACTTCGCCAAAACCAATTCTCACTTCATTTTTTTTGCAAAATCCTTTAAAAATTACGGTATCATTATCGTTGATGAATTTTCGTTCGGTACCATTTTTTAATTTAATAGGGTTTTTACCGCCCCAAGATAATTCCAGCATAGAACCAAAACTGGAAGCAGTAGGTCCCGAAACGGTTCCTGAACCCATTAAATCTCCTGAATTTATTCGGCAACCATTTGAAGTATGATGTGCTAATTGCTGGCTCATAGACCAGTACATATATTTAAAATTTGAATTTGAAACAATTGTAGGCTCTTCATTTTCGGGTGCAATAGCTACTTCAAGATTGATATCAAATGTATGCTTCCCATTTTGTTGCAAATACGGGAGCGGATTAGGATTTTGCTTCGGTCCTTTAGTTCTAAAAGGCTCTAGAGCGTCCATAGTAACTATCCAAGGAGAAATTGATGTCGCAAAATTTTTAGCTAAGAATGGCCCTAGTGGAATGTATTCCCATTTTTGAATATCTCGAGCACTCCAATCATTTAGTAAGACCATTCCAAATATATAATCTTCTGCTTGATGTACAGGAATGTTTTCGCCCATTACATTTACATCCGTAGTAATGAATCCCATTTCAAGTTCAAAATCAATAGATCGTGAAGCTCCAAAAACAGGAGTAGTTTCTCCGCTTGGCAACATTTGCCCCATGGGTCTGTGTATCGGAATTCCAGACGGAATTATGGATGAACTTCTGCCATGGTATCCTACAGGAATATGCAGCCAATTTGCTAAAAGAGGATTTTCAGCATCACGAAACATTTTTCCAACATTAGTAGCATGCTCTTTACTGGAATAAAAATCAGTATAATCACCAATTAAAACTGGCAGTTGCATTTCTACATCTTCTATTTTACAAACAATAATATCTCTGTGCTCACTATTATCTCTTAACAAAGGATTAGAGCTTTCAAAAATTGCAGAAATTCTATTTCTAACCAATCTCCAAGTTTTTTTTCCATCTGATATGAAATCATTCAAAGTGTCTTGCATGAACATATCATCTGTCAGTTCTATTCCGTCGAAATAATTTAATTGTTGTAAGGCTCCTAAATCAATGGCATAATCTCCAATTCTAGTGCCAATAGTTATAACGTCTTCCTTTGTAATAAATACGCCAAAAGGGATATTTTGTATAGGAAAATCACTATTTTTTGGTACATCTAACCAAGATTTTATTTTAGGATTATTGGCAGTTATTGGCATTAGTTAATGTTGATATTATGTTGAAAATTCATTGTATCAAATATATCATTATATGTCAATTTACCAAACTGTTTTTGTAAATTTGCATAGTTTTTAACTAAAAATTATAAAATGCAACACGACGAACAAATCTTCAATTTAATTCTTGAAGAACAAGACAGACAAATTCATGGAATAGAACTTATAGCATCTGAAAACTTTGTCAGTGATCAGGTAATGGAAGCAGCAGGTTCTTGCTTGACTAACAAATATGCTGAAGGATATCCCGGAAAAAGATATTATGGTGGTTGCGAAGTGGTAGATATAGTAGAGCAAATAGCAATAGATAGAGCTAAAGAATTGTTTGGAGCTGAATATGCTAATGTGCAGCCACACTCAGGTTCACAAGCCAATACAGCTGTGTATCATGCTTGTTTGAAACCTGGTGATAAAATACTTGGTTTCGATTTATCTCACGGAGGGCATCTTACACACGGTTCTCCAGTAAATTTTTCAGGCAGATTGTATACACCAGCTTTTTATGGTGTTGAAAAAGAAACAGGAAGATTTGATTATGATAAAATTCAAGAAATCGCCACTAAAGAACAACCAAAATTAATCATTGCAGGAGCATCAGCTTACTGTCGTGATATGGATTTTGAACGTTTTAGAAAAATTGCAGATTCTGTTGGAGCTTTATTATTAGCTGATATTTCTCACCCTTCTGGATTAATTGCTAAAGGGTTGATGAATGATCCTATTCCTCATTGTCATATCGTTACAACAACTACTCATAAAACCCTTCGTGGTCCTAGAGGAGGTTTAATTTTAATGGGGAAAGATTTCGAAAATCCATTTGGACTAACTACACCAAAAGGCGAATTAAGAATGATGTCTAATTTATTAGATTTAGCTGTTTTTCCTGGGAATCAAGGTGGTCCTTTAATGCACATAATTGCTGCAAAAGCGGTTGCATTTGGTGAATGTTTGAGTGATGAATTTTTTCATTATGCTGTTCAAGTACAAAAAAATGCAAAAGCTATGGCAGTTGCATTTATGAAAAGAGGATATGATTTAATATCTGGAGGTACTGATAATCACATGATGCTAATTGATTTACGAAATAAAAACATTACAGGTAAAGAAGCTGAAAACGCATTAGTAAAAGCTGAAATTACAGTAAATAAAAATATGGTACCGTTTGATGATAAATCACCATTTGTTACATCTGGTATTCGTGTGGGTACTCCAGCCATTACCACTAGAGGTTTAGTTGAAGAGGACATGGAAACTATAGTAAACTTGATTGATAAAGTTTTGATGAACCATACCAATGAAGCAATTATTGAAGAAGTTGCCGATGAAGTAAACGAAATGATGGGAGAAAGAGCCATGTTCGTTTTCTAAGATTCATATTGAGTAAAACGAAATCCCTGTAAAAGCAATTTTACAGGGATTTTTTTTGATGTTGTTAATTTTACTATTTTGACGATTCTTTTACTAATCGTTTCAAAATAGCCCATTGTTTTAATGCGTCTCTAGCTTCAATAGCAGGGTAACCCAACATTACTTTTCCTGCTGGAATATCTCCTGTAACCCCAGATCCAGCGCCTACAATAGCTCCGTCACCTATAGTTGTATGATCTTTTATAGAGGCACTTCCTCCAATAATTACTCCGTTGCCTAAAGTTACTGAACCAGCCAATCCGCTATTTCCAGCCATGATACAAAAACGACCTAGCTTGCTGTTATGACCAATCTGAACCAGATTATCAATCTTACATCCATCACCTAGAATCGTAGAACTGAATTTCCCTCTATCCACACAAGAATTGGCACCAATTTCTACATTATTTCCTATGATTACATTTCCAATTTGAGGAATCTTGACTAATCCTCTTTCTGGATCAGGCCGAAACCCAAAACCGTCTGCACCAATTGTAGCATTGGGATGAAAAATACAATCCGAACCAACGTGGCATCTTTCTCTAATTACGGTTCCAGACCAAATTATCGTATTTTTTCCAACGGTACATTCGTCAAGAATGGTAACATTTGGATATATTGTCACATTATCTGCTAGTTGTACCTTAGGGCCAATGTAACTTCCAGCACCAATTCTAGTTCCATTTCCAATAACAGCCGTTTTATCCACAATAGCTGTAGGATGAATATCAGTTTGGAATAGGGGAGTTGGTGGAGCAAATAGTGATAGTATTTGCGACATCGCCAAATCAGCATTTTTCACTTTAATGAACGCTTTATTCTCGCCTGGTTCTATCGAAATATCCTCGTTTACAACAGCTACACATGCTTTTGAATTTGCCCAAAGCTTTTCATATTTTTTGTTTCCAATAAATGAAATTTCTGTTTCACAAGCCATTTCTAATTGTTCTGGTGCAGTAATACTATGGTTTGTATGTCCAACAATAGTACCTTTTAAAATGTCATTTATTTCTAGAAGAGAATAGGATTTCATTATTTTCGATATATTTGGTTAGTATATAATTCTCAAATTAAGTAAATTTGAGTTGAAATACCTAAAGATAATATTTATATTTTCTTCACGTATTGAGTGATGATTACAATTTGCTGTCCATCAACTCTTCCTTCAATGTAGTCCGCATTTTCGTGGTCTAGTCTAATATTACGAACAGCAGTGCCTTGCTTGGCAACCATGCTGGAACCTTTTACTTTTAAATCTTTGATTAAAACGACTGAATCACCATGTTCTAAAAGTACTCCGTTACTATCGCGATGAATGATTTTATTTTCATCGGCTTCGCCTTCACCAGTTGCTTGTGCCCAAGCTAAAGCGTCCTCGTCTAAATACATTTGGTCTAGTAATTCATGATTGCGTAAACGACTCAACATTCGCCATGAAACAACTTGAACAGGCAAATGTTCGCTCCACATGCTATCATTTAGGCATCGCCAAAGGTTTGTGTCCATTTTTTCAGGATTTTCGATTTGGTCGATGAAAGTTGTATTTATTAAAATAGTTTCATCAATTCCTCCTTTTCGTTTTGGTAAAACTTGATATGCTTTTAAATCGTTAGTAAGTCCAGAAAGTTCACATTTTCCTCCACTTCGTTTTTCTAATTCTCTTTCTATACTCATTGTTTTAGGGCTTTTATTTTTGTATTATTTAAACTAAATTCTACTTTTTGTTTTTTACTCTAACGGCTTCAGGAACCAACATTTCATATTGACCTCCATTTCTAATAACATCTCGAACAATACTTGAACTGATATAAGAAGTATTTGCAGCCGTTAATAAAAACACCGTTTCAATTTTAGATAAACGTCTGTTAGTGTGCGCTATGGCTTTTTCGAATTCAAAATCAGCAGGATTACGAAGTCCACGAAGGATGAAATCGGCTTTTAGTTTTTTGCACAAATCAATAGTTAAACCTTCATAAGTAACCACACTCACTTTTGGTTCATCGGCGAAAGCTTCTTCTATAAAACGAGTTCTGTCATCTAAAGAGAACATGTATTTTTTTTCGGCATTGACACCAATAGCTACAATGATTTCATCAAACAAAGGAATGCTTCTTTTGATAATGTCATAATGCCCTAGAGTGATGGGGTCAAACGAACCTGGGAATATTGCTTTTTTCATTTTTGTTATTTCTAATAGTTCTAAATATTGATTATTTAATTTCTAAACAAGCAATTTCAGTGTATTCATCTGCATTTATAAAGTCGTTAATAATTGATTTTTTTGAATAAATAATTTCCGAAAGAAAATCAGTTTTAGTATTTCCAAATCGTAACCATATTATTTTTGGAGGATGACCTTTAAGGTTTGATAAATCATAAAAATCCGCATCAAAGGTTACTATTGTAAAATTATTCTCTTTAGCAAATTTCCAAATTTCAATATCTGAATAATCTTCAATTCCAATTTGCCTTACTTGTTTTGCTTCAGGAAAATGAGTTGCAATTTTAGAAATTATTCTAAAAGAAATATTTTGGTCGAACAATAATTTCACGATGCTATTTGAATATTATGTTCCCTATCAGCTGCATAAGAAAGACAAGCTTTTATTTGATTTTCATTAAGCTCAGGAAAATCTTCCATAATTTCATTTATAGTCATTCCATTAGCTAACCAATTCAAAACATCAAAAACAGTAATTCTAGTTCCAATTATGATTGGTTTTCCAAAACGGATTCCAGCATTTATAGTAATATATTGTTTGTAATCAATCATAAGAATTTATTTTTCACAAAGTTAACGAAATTATACTTTATTTAGTTAAAGCCAATTCTATAGCATTAGTAAACAAATTTTCTAAAGAAATTCCGGCAGCTTTGGCTTGTTTCGGAATTAAACTCTCAGTGGTTAATCCTGGAATGGTATTCATTTCTAGCATGTGTGGTTCTCCATCTACAATGATAAATTCACTTCTTGAGAATCCTTTCATTTTTAAAACTTCGTAAGCACGTTTTGCAATGGCGCTTACTTTTTCGGTCATTTCGTCTGAAATTCGGGCAGGCGTAATTTCTTGTGATTTCCCTAAATATTTGGCTTCATAATCAAAGAAATCATTTTCGGAAACGATCTCTGTAATGGGCAAAACGGTAATTTTTCCTTGATAATTGATGACTCCAACAGAAACTTCAGTTCCGTCTAGGAAACTTTCGATGATGATTTCGTTGTCTTCTTTGTAAGCTACTTCTATGGCGATAGGCAATTCGGCTTCGGTTTTTACTTTAGATATCCCAAAACTAGACCCAGATTTATTGGGTTTTACAAAACAGGGCATTCCTACTTTTGCTGCTATTTCTTTAGTATCGATACTATCGCCTTTGTTGAGGTAATAGGAAGTAGCTGTTTTTATTCCGTAAGGTTTTAAAACTGAAAGTAAATCACGTTTGTTGAACGTTAATGCCGATTGATAATAGTCGCAAGAGGTTTGTGGAATTTGAAGCAACTCAAAATAGGCTTGCATTAATCCATCTTCTCCTGGTGTGCCGTGAATGGCATTGAACACTGCATCGAAAGTAATTTTTGTTCCGTTTATGGTTACTGAAAAATCGTTTTTATCTATAGGAAATTCAGTTTCATTGTCATCGACAAATACCCATTTTTCTTTAAAAATATGGATTCGAAAACCAACATATTTGGTTTTATCTAAAAATTGATAGACGACATTACCGCTAATGAGTGAAATTTTATACTCACTAGAATAACCTCCCATGATAATTGCAATATTCTTCATTTTATAACAGAATTTTAAATTGATGATTTTAGTTTAGCCCCGATAGTAGTGGAAATCCTTTTGCGAAGTATGAGAAAAAGATTGAAACGAATAGCGGGAATAGCTCCTAATTATAATGAAACAAAATTATCATTTTTTTTGGAATGAATTGCCTTTACTATTTTTATATCTTTGCGTAAATATTTTTTTATGAGTTTACGCAATTACCTTACTAGTAGAGTTTTTTTTATTCAAATGCTAATAGCGCTATCAATCGTATTGGTTTTGGGCTATTTGTTTTTTCATTGGCTTACTTATGTTACTGATCATAATGAAGAAATTGCAGTGCCTAATTTAAAAAATTTAAGTGAACTGGAAGTAGAAGAAAAGTTAGATGATTTGAATTTAGAATATGTTTTGCTTGATAGTGTAGATTTTGATACTCGTATTAAAAAACATTGTGTAGTTGAGCAAGATCCTATAGCTGGGGCTAGGGTTAAGGAAGGTAGAAAGATTTATATAAAGATTAATTCTTCGGGTTTTAAGACCGTTCAGATTCCTAATTTGATTGAGAAAACCTACAGGCAAGCGGTTCCTACACTAAAATCGATTGGATTGGAAGAAGGGAAAATTACTTATAAACCGTATTTAGGAAAAGATATGGTTCTTGAAATGTATTTGAACGGTAAGAAATTAAAACCCGGCGATAAAGTTTTTAAATCATCAAAAATTGATTTGGTTTTAGGTGATGGAAATGTAGGTTTTGATGATACTGAGTTAGATAGTACTGCAACTCCACCAATTGAAGAAACTCCTGTTGATGGACAATAATAGTGATTTTCAGGAAATTGTTGAAGACGAATTGTTTGAGCACTTTAGATTTGATGTTCCTAAAGGGCAATTATTATTGCGAATAGACAAATTCTTGATGAATTTGATTCCGAATGCTACTCGTAATAAAATACAGAATGCTGCTACTTCTGGTAATATATATGTAAATGATATTCCAGTTAAATCAAATTATAAGGTAAAACCGTTTGATGTGGTTCGGATTTTATTATCGCATCCACCATTTGAAAACAGAGTAGATCCTGAAAATATTCCGTTAGATATTGTTTTTGAAGATGCATCCTTACTACTCATAAATAAGCCAGCAGGTTTAGTAGTTCATCCTGGTCACGGCAATTATACGGGAACTTTAGTAAATGCTTTAGCCTATCATTTTGAGAATTTACCCATGAACAGCAGCGAACGTCCCGGACTCGTGCACCGCATAGATAAAGATACTACGGGACTTTTGGTAATTGCAAAAACAGAAGCAGCCATGTCACATTTAGCCAAACAATTTGAAGCTAAAACTTCTGAAAGAGAATATATTGCTATGGTTTGGGGAAATGTAAAAGAAGACGAAGGGACAATAGAAGGCAATATTGCACGACATGTAAAAGATAGAATGCAAATGGCGGTTTTTGCCGACCCAGAGATAGGAAAGCCTGCTATAACTCACTATAAAGTTTTAGAACGTTTTGGCTATGTTACTTTGGTTTCTTGTATTTTAGAAACGGGTCGTACGCATCAAATTAGAGTTCACATGAAGCACATAGGGCATCCGTTATTTAATGATGCACGTTATGGTGGCGACTTGATTTTGAAAGGAACTACGTTTACAAAATACAAGCAATTTATAGACAATTGTTTTAAAATACTACCACGACAAGCACTTCATGCCAAAACATTAGGATTTATACATCCTACTTCTGGGGAGATGTTGCGTTTTGATACTGAATTGCCTCAAGACATGAAAGAGGTTATCGAAAAATGGCGTGGATATTCTAAATTGAATATGGTTGATGAGAATGAATGATATTTTAAACTACACTTATCCATTTAGCAATTATTTTTTCAATTGTTTCTTTTACAAATGGCTTTGAGGCATAATCATCCATTCCAGCAGCTAAACATTTTTCTTTTTCTCCCAGAATAGTTCCTGCAGTTAAGGCAATTATTGGGATACGTGAATTTGAGATTTGTAATTTGCGAATTTCTTGTGTAGCTTCATAACCATCCATGACAGGCATTTGAACATCCATAAAAATAATATTTGGATTTATTTCTTTATATTTTTCTACGCCTTCTTCGCCATTAAAAGCTTCATGAATTATGCTATTTGGTACTATTTGATTTATTAATGTTTTTGCCAAAAGCATATTTATTTTATTGTCTTCAATGATTAAAACCAAAAGCTGTTTGGTTTTTAAATATTGATTGTCAATTTTTTCTTCTGTTTTAGGTAATGAAATAGTGCTTTTTTCATTTTTTAAACCGTCCTCTATTTTAGGTATTTTGAAAGTTACATCAAAGAAAAAAGTACTTCCTTTTCCGAACTCACTTTCTAGTTGTAAATGACTATTCATTAAACTTAACAATTGGTTGGAAATCGTTAAGCCCAACCCTGTTCCTCCAAATTTTTTAGTCATAGAACTATCTTCTTGCGAAAAGGCTTCGAATATTTTTTGTTGATTTATTTCTTTAATTCCAATTCCAGTATCTTTTACAAAAAATCGTAATTTATAGCTTTTAGGTTTAGATTTAATAACAGAAACATTTAATTCTACGCTACCTTTTTCAGTAAATTTTAAAGCATTGCTTAATAGGTTAATTAAAATTTGCTTTAAACGTATATAATCTAGTAAAAGAGAAATAGGTACGTCATTATTTATGTTTAGAATTAGTTTTATTTCTTTTAATTCTGATTCATATTTTATCAGTTCCATTACTCCGTTACATAAATCAATAATATTATATTCTTCTATATGAAGTTCTAGTTTACCAGATTCAATTTTAGAAAAATCGAGAATGTCACTAATAACTTCCATCAGTGAATTGGCTGATTGATTTATAGTGCTCATGTATTGCTTTTGAATATCTTCTAGTTTAGTATTCATTAGCAAATCAGTAAAACCAATAATTCCGTTTAGAGGAGTTCTAATTTCATGAGTCATATTGGCAAGAAATTCTGATTTTGCTTTATTAGCAGCTTCTGCATACTCCTTAGCCTTTAGTGCCTTTTCTGCTTCTAATTGCATTTGAGAAGAGGAGGTAATTACAATTAAATCAGAAACCGAACGAGCAAAGCTGCAATCTTCATTATCCCATTTTTTATTATTTTCTGTTGCTTCAAAACAAATGATTCCTTTTAACTCTCCTTTAATAAAAACTGGGGTGTCAAGTAAAGAAACAATATTGTTTTTCGGAAAATAATCAGTACAAAACTCTTTAAGCATTTGATTTGAATACACGTTATTTTCTATGATTTGAGTTTCACTTTCAATTAATTCAAAATAGCTTGGAAATTCTATCCTAGATAAAGTCATTCCATATTCATATTGATTGGTATCGCTTATATACAACAATTGGCAATTAATTTCACTCTTATTATAATGCCAATAACTAGCTCTATTTACTTCAAGATTTTTTGTTGTAATTTCTAGAATATTTTTTAAAATACTATCATAATTCTCGTTACTAGAATAACTTTTTATTGTAAATACTTTTAACGCTTCATTGTACTTTTCAATTTTTTGTTGTCTTTTTTGATTTTCTTTTTCAATATTTTTTAGAATAGTAATGTCTCTGGCAATTGCTGAAAAACCTATGATCTTTGATGATTCATTTCTACGAATGATTACTTTTTGAGAGACCCATAATTCTTCACCACTCTTTTTTACTAGAGGAAATTCTATTGTTGGAAAATCATTTTTATCATCTTTAATATTCATGTAAAAAAATATTACTTTTTTCAAATAATTTTTATGAATAAACTCTGAGTAATTTTTGTTAAGGATTTCTTTTTCAGAATATTCAAGTGATTTAATTGTAAAATCATTTACAAAAGTGAAATTGCCGAGTTCATCAATTTCAAAAATAATATCAGTAGCATTTTCTATTAAATTTTTATATTTATTTTGAATTCTATATTCATTAGTTACGTCCTGACCAATTCCTATAATCAAATCCTCTGAAAATTTTTTATCTTTCCATTGAATGTATTTATACTCTCCGTTTTTGCATTTTAGTTTTCTCACATAAAGTCTATCGTCTTTATAGTCATCATGGTAGGCTTCACCAATAAAATCAGGGTCTTCAGTAAGTATCCAAAAATTTAATCCTAAAACTTCATCTTGTGTATATCCTAATATCTCAATTATTGTCTCGCTACAAAAAGTCAATTCTCCTTTTTTATTTGTAGCAATAGTTAACATGTTTCCTTTATTAATAATCTCGTCTTTAAATTTGAGTTTATCAGTAGAATTTATTATTGAATTTTGTTTGATATAATTAATAATGAAAATTAAACAGCAATAAATAGTTAATAGAGCCGCTTTTTTTAATGGGATTAATTCGTATACACTTACAATTATTAAAAACAATATAACTGCAGTTACAAAATACAAATATATTTTAATGGTTTTAAGTATAAAATATGAAACATAGAAGGATGTTATAAATGCAAATATTGGAATTAAATCGTTTTTTAAATGGATTAAATTTATTGAAACAAAAACAAAGTGCAATAAAAAAATACCAATAAAAATATGCTCTATATTATTAAAAAAATAAGAAGATTTTTTTGAAAGATAATATAAACTTATAAATATAAATCCACAACTAAAATTCAATAGTAACAAACTTTCAGGTTTAATTTTAAAAATTTGAAAAAGGATTTCTAAAATAGGCAAAAGCAGTCCAACTAAAAGTAAATAGTGTTGGTATTCTTTTTTTATTAAATAGGATTCATTAAGTTTATTACTAAATTTAGTATTTGATTTTCTATTTAAATGGAATAAATTATAGATTAGTATTACAGATAATACAATTAAAATTAAAAATAGTTTATTATTATTAAGAGTATTTAAATCGTAATTCATTTATGCAAATTTTGATTTCTTATAACAATTTGTTAGGAGTATTTAGTTATGAATTGTATTGATTTAAATTATAATACTATTGAGTACAATTTAAATCAAATGGTCTTTTGTACATAAACTATTCTAAAAATGCTTCTAGTTCGCTTTTTTCATCAATTCCTACAATTTCATTATAAATAATAAAATGCATAGAATACAGGAATGGTAGAGTAAATACAATACCAATACAAAACCCTATTAATCCAAGAAAAGTCATTATTGCACTAACGATGATTAATCCTAACAAAACAAAAATTTGCTTTGATACTGTAGTAAAACTTCCTTTAATGGCTTCAAATACAGAAAGTTTTCCAAAAATAATGAGTGGAATGGTCAGGAAGTTAAAAAATGAAATTATATAACTTAGTATTGTTCCAATAAATCGTATTCCAGAAGACTCTAATACAGTACTAACTCCTATAGAAAAAATAGATACTACAGTAGTTGCTAAAAATAAATCTTTAAAATAGCTTGTTTTATAATACTCAAATGCAGTTGCTAATGAAAACTCTTCATTTTTACTTGCGTGATAAGCCATTTTTAAAATTCCTGCCGAAAAAGGGGCGCAAATGCCTGTAAAAATTGAAATACTAAGAGTGTAAATAAGTACAGTTGTACCTGAAAAATTTTTTGGTTCAAGTTGCGACATGTTTTCTGTAATGGTACTAAACCCCCAAATGGCAGCAAAACCTCCAACAAAAAAGATACTTATAATTGCTCCAAATACAATAAAAGCTAGACCTGCAATTAAAGCAATTTTTTTGTAGTTTTCGATGGCTTTGTTAAAAATTGTACTAAAATCAATTTCATAACCATGCTCTTGAATAGCAGCTATTTTTTCGTTTACGTTTTCCATTTTATAATTGTGTTAGATTATTGTTTTGAATTTATTTTATACGTTAGAATATATTTCTATCGAAGACCATATTGAAATCCTAAATAAAAATCAGCTTGCTTAGTATCACTTGATAATGCGGTTAGTATTGAGCTAGAACCCAAATAAAAACCACAAATTCTCAGACCAAAACCTCCGGTAGTACCTGATATTTCATTGTCGGCCCACGATGAAAATAGTTCAAAATTTTTAAACGATATTCTAGGTGTAACCGATACTACATTTTGGGTAATAATTTGATCGTTTTTACCATTGTCATTAAGTTTTTGTTGGGTATAAAGCGTAAGATAAAACTTTGAAATTACTTTTACATCTGCATATCCTGAAAATACAGCAGGAAGATTTACTCTAAAATCGGCATTTCCGCCATCTGTTTTGGTTAAAAATCCTTCATTTATAAGTATATCTTCAATTCCTTGTAAGCTTTCAATATTATTAAATTTATTTAAATCTAAAAACTGAGAACTTGGAATAGTCAAACTTGGTATTTTTAAATCATAATTTATTGAAGAATTATTGTCCGATTTAAAAGTCATAGTGCCTATATTTTTTACAGCAGCTCCAAGATTCAGTTTGTATTCTTCTTTGTCTTTGCTTTTCCATTGATAATTTATCCCAAAATCAGCGGCAACACCATTTAATCCACCAAAAACAGATCGTGAGTAATCACTAAAATCTACAAAACTGTTGGCTAGATTACCTGAATAGGCAAAATTGACATTGGCAGATGCATTTCTGATGGTTTGTTCCGTTGCATTATTAGTAATAGTTCCAGTAAACTGACCCACACCAAAATTGGCATACGAACCAGGAAACAGTAATTTTAAAGTAACACCTGCACTTAATTTTTTTGTGTCAGTAGCATATAAATTTCTAGCCACCGAGAGCCCAACTTCTCCCCAAGTTGTTCCGTTTAATCGTTGATTATAGTCGTTTTTTATTTTTGTAGGTTCCCCTCCAATAGATTGAATAGCTTGATTAAGGATGGCATCTCCTAAGCTAGGGTTTACATCTACAACTGATGCTTTAATAAATCCTTTGGTATTAAAACCAAAAGACCATTTTTTGAATCGCATGGCAAAACCAGGACCGTAAATTTCAGAATCTAATCTAAAATTTACAGGAACATTGCCTTTAAATAATAAATCTTCTAAATTTTCACCATCAACAATATCATTAAAACCAACTATGTTATTGGAAACAATAGTGCTTACCGAAAAAAGATTGACTTCATATTTAGAACTTAAATTTGAAAGTTCAGCTGGGTTATTACTTACATTAAGTAATCCAACTCTTCTAGAAGTATTTAATCCTGATAAATGGTCTTGTGCAGAAACAACAAATAATTGTAGGCTGAAAAGAATTAGAAGTGGCTTTTTCATTTAAATTAGATTTAGTGGTTGATTGTTAAATATATCTTAAATGTAAAAATACATTTTTTTTTATTTATATGGCATTCCAAATTACATCATTTGGTAAAGGTGCATTAATTTTTATTTCTTCTTTAGAAACGGGATGAATAAAAACTAGTTTTTTTGCGTGTAAATGAATGCCGCCGTCAGGATTACTTCGGTCGAAACCGTATTTTAAATCGCCTTTTATAGGACAGCCAATAGCCTGTAGTTGCGCCCGAATTTGATGATGGCGACCCGTATGTAAATTAATTTCTAAAGCAAAATAATTGTTCAATTCTTTGATGATTTTGTAATCTAAACTGGCAATTTTACTTTCAGGCACTTCTTTTAAATGTGCTTTAGAAGTATTGTTTTTCTCATTTCTTTTTAAGTAATGAACAAGTTTGTCTTCGGTTTTTAAAGGTTTGTTTTTTACAATGGCCCAATAGGTTTTCTGGGTTTCTCTATTACTAAAAAGTTCATTCATTCGCGTTAATGCTTTGCTAGTTCTAGCAAAAAGAACGATTCCTGTTGTTGGGCGATCTAAACGATGAACAACCCCTAGAAAAACTTCTCCAGGTTTGTTGTACTTATCTTTAATATATTCTTTAACAACTTCACTTAATGGTTTGTCACCTGTTTTGTCTCCTTGTACAATATCTCCAACACGTTTATTGACAATAATAATGTGATTGTCTTCGTGAAGAATTTGGAGGTTGTTTTTATTGGAAAGGATTTTCATGTAGATTTTTAGACTTCTTAGATTTTTATAGTAAGATTTAAATTTAGGAGTCGTTTTTATAATTTAAAAAAGTTAAAGAAATGAAGATTATAATTTATTAATAATTCTAGAAATCTAAGTAGTCTAATTATACTTAGATTCTAAACTAATATTGCTCTTTCTCATTTGGAAAATCTCTCGATTTTATGTCAGCAACATATTGACCAATTGCTTTAGTCATGCCTTCAAATAAATTCATATAACGTCTTAAAAATCTGGGGCTAAATTCGTTATTCATGCCAAGCATATCGTGAATTACAAGTACTTGTCCGTCAACACCGCCGCCAGCACCAATTCCAATAACAGGAATAGAAATACTTTGTGCTACTTTTTCGGCTAAGTCAGCCGGAATTTTCTCAACAACTAGAGCAAAACAGCCTAAACTTTCGAGTAATTTTGCATCTTCAATCAATTTTTCAGCTTCTTGATCTTCTTTGGCACGAACCGTATACGTACCAAATTTATATATAGATTGTGGAGTTAAACCTAAATGTCCCATAACTGGAATACCAGCATTTAATATTTTTTTTATAGAATCTTTAATCTCACTTCCTCCCTCAAGCTTTACCGCATGACCACCACTTTCTTTCATGATTCGAATTGCGGAGCGCAAAGCAGCTTTAGAGTCTGACTGGTAACTTCCAAAAGGCAAATCGACAACAACTAATGCTCTTGTTATTGCTCTAACTACTCCCGATGCATGATAAATCATTTGATCTAAAGTAATAGGTAAAGTAGTTTCATGTCCAGCCATAACATTCGATGCAGAATCTCCAACAAGTATGACATCTACACCAGCAGTATCAACAATTTTTGCCATTGTATAATCATAAGCAGTAAGCATAGATATCTTCTCACCATTGGCTTTCATTTCAATGAGTGATTTGGTAGTAATTCTTTTGTAATCCTTTTTTGCTACAGACATAATAGTTGAATTTAAAAAGGTAAAAGTAGTAAAATTGTATTGGGTTGAGTAGGACTCACAAAAATTATATTAGTATTCTATGTTTTATATATCATAGAAAAGATTTCTTTACAATTTAAAAATGTAGTTTTTTTAACATAGAAGATTCGAAAAAAAAGGTATCAAACTAAAGTTAAAATACTCAATAAGGTTGAAATAGATATAATAATCCATAAAACAACCCCTTGAAATAATGGTTTGTAACCTACTGAAGTGAGCACTTTTCTAGACAATCCACATCCTATAAGAAAAAGAGTTAAGGTAAGTGTGGCTTTTGCAAAACCTGTAACATAGTGACTGTAATTCTGTACAAACGGAGAATAAGAATTGGCAAGCATAGCAAGAACAAATAATCCAATAAAATAAGGAATTTTGATTTTGGTTCCTTTATTTTTAAAAATAAATGTCGATAAAAAAGCAATAGGTATTATCCATAACGCACGAGCTAATTTAACTGTAGTGGCAACTTCTAAAGCATGTGGACCATATTTGTTTGAGGCTCCAACTACTGAGCTGGTATCATGAATAGCGATTGCGCACCACAAACCAAATTGATTTTCAGTTAAGTTTAGGTAATGTCCAATAAATGGAAATAAAACTAAGGCCACAGAATTCAGAATAAAAATGGTACCTAAAGCAACTGATATTTGTTTTTCATCGGCTTTTATAACTGGAGAGATTGCTGCAATTGCACTTCCGCCACAAATAGCTGTTCCAGTTGCTATTAAGAAGGAAATCTTTTTTTCAATTTTAAGTGCTTTACCTAATAAAACTCCAATGATTAAAGTGCCAACAATCGAAAGTACCGTAAAGACAATACCTTCTTTTCCTGCTTGCATTGCCGAATTTATGTTCATTCCAAAACCCAATCCAACAACTGAAATTTGCAATAAAATATGAGTGGCTTTATGATTTAAATTCAAATAGGGGTGACCAATAAATTGAGCAATTATTAATCCCATTAACAATGCAATTGGAGGAGATATTAAAGGCGACAAACACAAAACAACAAAAAACATAAAAATCACTTCGCGAGTAGTGATACTTTTGTCTAGAATGCTTTTTTTTGAAGAATTTTCTTCAGGAGTGGTCATCTTTTCTTGTAATTATTAATTCTATATTCAACTTTAATTAGTTGTTTATTAATGATTTTCAGTTGTATTGTTCAAATTTAACTTTAAGTAATTATTTTTAATTACCAATCCATAAATACCATTCCAGCTCCACAAATAAATACTGTTAAGCCCCCTAAAGCATGCATGTATTTTTCTAATTTTTCAGTTTTAAATAATGAAATACTATAATACCCTAGAAGCACCATAACTATCATTGTTACTAATGTAAAAGTAGTATATACAATAATAAGTATTAGCATATCTTGCCACGAATGTTGTGCAGCAGGAAAAAAGAGTAACGGAATCATTGGTTCGCAAGGGCCTAATAAAAAAATGATAAACATAACCCAAGGAGTAACTTTATGTCTCTCAGTAACTGAAACTGCTTCGCCGTGTTTGTGCTCAAAAACATAAATATTTCCATCATCGTAAGTGTCAAAATGCTTGTGCGATTTATTTTTGTAGGTTCTGTATAAGCCCCAAATACAATAGAGTAACCCAAAAAGTAGCATAAACCACCCTGCAATTCCACCTCTAACTCCTTCTAGCCATGAAATTTTAGATAAATTCCAACCAATAGCAGCTCCGCCAAGCCCTAATAAAACCGAACTCCAAACATGACCACAACCACAAATAATAGTCCACAGGAGCGTCTTACCAAAACTCCAACCTCTAGATTTAGATAAAGCAATAAAAGGCAGATAATGATCAGGTCCTGTAATCGTGTGTAAACAAGCAATTGTTATGGCGGCGGTAAGTACTATTTGAAACTCATGTTGCATAAATTGTTGATTTGATGGTTTTAGTTAATTGAGCAATATGATTCAAATAATTAAATAAGAGCTCGCCTTTATAGCCTAAAATTCTAATTATAATTCCATTAGTATGAGTTGTCGAAACTCCAAAACTAATTTTAGTTTGTTGTTGTAAATAATCATTAACAACATTGGTAAATAAATCATTATCAATTGTTTCGTCAATAATTATTAGACTAGCTTGATGAGTAAATCCTTCAAGCTGACCCATTTTTGATGGATTTATGAATGAAGGTTGCATGACAATATTTTCTTTTATGATAAGTCTATGATTCAAAAATATTTCCGTGCTATTCTGGTATTTTGAAAAAGTAAAAACCTCGTCTTTTAGTGTTCTTCCGCAAGTTATGATTTCTCCCCAAATTAGTTTGCAATTAATGTCAAGGTAAATTTTGTTTTTAGCTCTAAATATGGAATCTTTATGCGGAACAGAAGGATGAGGTAAATAGGTAAATGACGAATTAGCATTGCATTTAATCTCCATTTCTTGAATTGCTCCTTTTGTCATGGTAAACAATCGCTGATAGGATTGTGAATGCAGTTGAAGTGAACCATTTTCGACTACTTCAATTTTTATTTCAAAGGCATCTTCGTCTAAAATCCCTGGAGATGAATTCATTAACATGAGATTCAAATGGTTCGATTTTTTATCCTCGGTGATATTCATCACTTTAAACGGAGGAGAAAAATAGCAATTTCCCAGTTTTGTAATACCGTTTTGAAGTTTAGTTTGAATATTAATTTTTGCAATCATCGCAACAATTTTGGTTCTTCAACTTCTTCTAGTAAAGCATATTTTTTAATCCATCCAATTACATCTTCAAGGCCTTGCAAACTCATTAGGTTTGTAAATACAAATGGATTTCCATTTCGCATTTTTTTTGCATCACGCTCCATTACGCCTAAATCAGCATTGACATAAGGAGCTAAATCTATTTTATTAATTACTAATAAATCACTTCTTGTAATACCAGGGCCACCTTTTCTAGGTATTTTATCACCTTCAGCAACATCAATTACAAAAATAGTTACATCTGCTAAATCTGGGCTAAAGGTCGCTGACAAGTTATCGCCACCACTTTCAATAAAAATAATTTCAATATCGGCAAAACGATTCGCCATTTCCTCGACAGCTTCTAAATTCATACTAGCGTCTTCTCGAATCGCAGTATGCGGACAACCGCCTGTTTCTACGCCAATGATACGTTCTTTTGGCAACAAGCTGTTTTGTGTTAAAAACTCAGCATCTTCTTTAGTATAAATATCATTGGTTATTACTCCAATGCTATATTCATTAGCCAATTTTCTACTCAAACGTTCAATTAATGCTGTTTTACCAGAACCAACAGGACCGGCAACACCAATTTTTATATAGCTTCTTTCGCTCATTTAATTTTTTTTAAAAGTTTAATTTTTTAGGACATATACAATCTCGAATACAATCTTTCGTGTTGCATACTTTTGATATCAAAACCAGAACAGCACATTCCAATTAAATCAATATCAGGAGTTACTGTTTGTTGAACTAATTCTTCAATCAAATCTTGAATTTCAAATAAAATTTCTTGTCCACTTTGCTGACTAAGCGGAACTAATTTAACGGCGTTGGTAACAAAACCAACAGCTGCGTTATAATAAAAGCCACTTAGTGTATCTTCTTTAGAAATATTCAATTTCTGAGCATACATTCCAAAAGCAATACAGTAATGGCCAAGAGCTTTTTGGTTTTTTATTGCCAAAGAGTAGTCATTAACTAGTTTATTTTTATTGGATGGATGAAATATTTTCATCAATCGCAACCCAAGTTTATTACTGGCAACTCTCATTTCTTTTGGAAGTTTTAATGCTGTGCATTGTTCGTCTAATAAAAGAATTTCTTCTAAATCATTTTTCTTTGTAGCTTCATAAACTAACGAAACAAATGCAGCATCTGTATAACGCAAATTTTGAGATAGCATTTCTACTACGAATTGTAAAGCGCTTAATTTGTCTTTTACCAATCCTTGTTGTACATAAGTTTCTAAACCCGCTGAATGAGAAAAACCACCTATTGGTAAATTAGGATCGGTTAAATGCAATAATGAGATTAAAGCTTTATTCATGGGTTGCAGTAAGCTTCATTATTTTAGAAAACAGAGTGTCATTTGTACTGCCATGTGGAGCAACAGTTGTTTTTAAAGGTTGCAATAACTGGCGTTTTTCTTGTTTTACAATATAACCTTGCGCAGTTAATAGTTTGTATAACGGCATTTCGTTGGGTACTAATAGTTCTTCTTTATCAAAAAAAAGAGGTAAGTGTTTGTTTCCAATTTCATAACAAACGCTAGCCATTTCGAACATGTTTTTTGGAGCAACTACAATACATTCACAAGGTAAAATTTCAATTGCGATAATTGATTTTTCATCTTCAAACAAAATATCACCTTGATTTAAATTTGGATTTTCATGTAAAAATTTAATTGCAATTTCTAGACCTGATTCGGTATGTTTTCTTTGGATGCGTTTATTGGTTTCAAACCATTGCAATTTAAGCCAATCAATAGTTTTAATATTGTTAGTATGATTTTTAATATTTCCAATTTTTTGTTGAATTAGCATTGCTGATTTCTTTAAATTTTAAGTGAGAAAACCAATAGAGTTATATTAAAATAAGAAATATCTTTGCGCTAAAGGCAATTCTTTCATAGGTTCACAAGTAACTATTTCTCCATCAACTTTAACTTGATAGTTTTCAGGATTTACATCAATTTGAGGTGTTTTATCATTATGAATTAAATCTTTCTTAGAGATGTTTCGGCAATTTTTTACAGGTAAAACAATTTTATGTAAACCATAACTTTGAACAATATTTTTTTCTAAAGATACTTTAGAAACAAAAGTGATACACGTATTGAAAATACCCTTGTTACTTGCCCCAAACATATGACGATAAATCACAGGTTGCGGAGTAGGGATAGAGGCATTCGGATCTCCCATTCGAGAGGCGATAATCATTCCACCCTTAATTATCATTTCAGGTTTTGCACCAAACATTGATGGTTTCCACAACACAATATCAGCAAGCTTTCCTGATTCTAGTGAACCAACATATTCACTAATACCATGAGAAATTGCAGGATTTATGGTATATTTTGCAATGTATCTTTTTACTCTAAAATTATCGTTGTTATTGTCTTGGTCTTCAGTTAATGGACCTCTTTGGACTTTCATCTTATGAGCGGTTTGCCAAGTTCTAGTGATAACTTCCGCTACTCTACCCATAGCTTGAGAATCTGAACTCATCATACTAAATACGCCCATATCATGAAGAATATCCTCAGCAGCAATGGTTTCAGGACGAATGCGACTATCGGCAAAAGAGACATCTTCAGGAACATTTTTATCTAAATGATGGCAAACCATCAACATATCTAGATGCTCATCAATCGTATTTACTGTAAAAGGCCTTGTTGGATTTGTAGATGAAGGCAATACATAGGGATACATAGCGGCTTTAATAATATCGGGAGCATGACCGCCACCAGCACCTTCAGTATGAAAAGTATGAATAACTCTACCATTAATAGCTTTTATGGTGTCTTCTAAAAACCCCATTTCATTTAAGGTGTCCGTATGAATAGCAATTTGAACATCATGTTTATCAGCAATTGTTAAAGCTGCATCAATTACAGAGGAAGTACTTCCCCAATCTTCATGAATTTTAAGTCCAAGTGCGCCCGCTTCTATTTGCTCTTCTAAAGGGTCTAAAGAAGCACAGTTTCCTTTACCATAAAAACCTAAATTCATAGGGTAGGAATCGGCAGCCTCTAACATGCGTTGTAAGTTCCAAGCTCCTGGGGTTACTGTTGTAGCATTTGTTCCATCGGCAGGACCAGTACCGCCACCTAACATGGTTGTTATTCCGCTAAATAACGCATGATCTATTTGTTGTGGACATATAAAATGAATGTGTGTATCAATACCGCCAGCAGTAGCAATCAAACCTGCTCCGCCATGAACTTCTGTAGATGCTCCAATAATCATATTTGGAGTAATTCCATCCATTGTATCTGGGTTGCCAGCCTTTCCGATACCAACTATTTTTCCGTTTTTTATTCCAATATCGGCTTTAACAACTCCCCAATGGTCAATGATCATGACGCTAGTAATAACAAAATCTAAAACGCCTTCCGCTCTTGTGGCTCTTGCCGATTGTGCCATTCCGTCACGAATCGTTTTACCCCCACCAAATTTAGCTTCATCACCATAAACGGTAAAATCTTTTTCAATTTCTATAAACAATTCGGTATCACCCAAGCGAACCTTATCACCAGTTGTTGGGCCATACATATTGGCATATTTTAATCTGCTAATTTCTAAACTCATCCTTTTTACTTTTGAATTGCTACACTTCCGTTAACCAAATTATTGAAACCGTAGATTAATTTTTCTCCACCAAAAGCCACCAGCTCTACTTCTTTTTCTTCCCCTGGTTCAAATCGAACTGCTGTTGCTGCGGCAATATTTAATCGCATACCAAATGCTTTTGACCTATCAAATTGCATTTGGGAATTCACTTCAAAAAAATGAAAGTGAGAACCAATTTGTACGGGTCTATCTCCAGTATTCACAACTGTAACTTTAGTAGTTGCCCGACCGACATTACATTCGATAGCTCCTTCTTTTAAAATATATTCTCCTGGTATCATAATTAATTTTTTTAAAAATTTGGAATTTATCGGATAGGTTCATGAACAGTAACTAGCTTAGTTCCGTCAGGAAAAGTACCTTCTACTTGAATGTCGTGAATCATTTCGGAAATCCCCTCCATGACATCATCTTTTGTTAAAATAGTTGCCCCATATTGCATGAGTTCAGCAACAGATTTTCCATCACGAATGGCTTCTTGTAGTCTAGAACTAATTAGCGCAATGGCTTCGGGATAATTTAATTTTAAACCTCTTGCTTTTCGTTTTTCTGCAAGTTCTCCTGCTAAGTGTAGCAATAATTTTTCGGTTTCTCTCGGTGAAAGATGCATATATCTTTTAGGTTTATTATTTTAAAAGTTTAAAAATAATAAAAAGAATACAAATATTTTTTTTATTGAATGCTTTTTACCGAATAGTTTATTTCACAGTCTAAAAACTGTATTATTTACAAAATTGAAATGTTTAATTGATAAATGTGTATTTCATTTACTATATCCAATTTATAAAATCTAAGGAAGTTAACTATTAACAATCCGACATATTAACCGCAACTGCTAAACCGCCTTCAGAAGTTTCTTTGTATTTTGTGTTCATATCTTTTGCTGTTTGCCACATCGTATCAATTACTTTGTCTAATGGGACTTTTGCATTATTTGGATTGGTTTCTAATGCTAATTCGGCTGCATTAATTGCTTTTATTGCACCCATAGTATTGCGCTCGATACAAGGAATTTGAACCAAACCTCCAATAGGGTCACAGGTTAATCCTAAATGATGTTCCATTGCTATTTCAGCGGCTATTAAAACTTGTTCTGGAGTTCCACCCATAACTTCACATAAAGCCGCTGCTGCCATTGCTGATGAAACACCAATTTCGGCTTGGCACCCACCCATAGCAGCTGAAATAGTAG
Organism: Flavobacteriaceae bacterium; assembly: GCA_947457255.1. Classification (GTDB taxonomy): domain Bacteria; phylum Bacteroidota; class Bacteroidia; order Flavobacteriales; family Flavobacteriaceae; genus Flavobacterium. The sequence continues at coordinate 25,743 of CANGUZ010000013.1, read as the reverse complement.
CTCCTTTTTTAAAAATGCTACCAATTTCGCTAGCAACCATCAAAAATTGTATGATTTGCACTTCGTCTGCCTTATGATTTTCAATCACTAAATAATACATTAAAACAGCAGGAATTACTCCAGCACTACCATTAGTAGGTGCGGTTACTACTCGTCCAAGAGCTGCATTGACTTCATTTACAGCCAATGCAAAACAGCTTACCCATTTTAAGATTTGGCGGAATTTTACTTCTGTTTTTCTAATTTCTTCTAACCAGGATTGAGGGGAATCATAATTAGCCAATCCAATTAGGTTTTGGTGTATGTCAAAAGCCCTACGGTGCACGTTTAAACCACCCGGAAGAGTACCCTCAGAATGACAGCCTATATACATACATTCTAGCATGGTGTGCCAAATGCGCATTATTTCGTGGCGTACTTGTTTTTCTGAACGCATCGATAATTCATTTGCATAAACAATCTCTGATATTTTTTTTTGTTCAGAAATCGTATAGTTCAGTAGTATTTCAGCATTTTCAATAGGAAAAGGAAAAGCACATTTTAAAGCTAACTTTTTTTTAGCATTACTACGTTCTTCTTTTACAACAAATCCGCCTCCTATAGAGTAGAATGTAGCACTGTACTTTTTTCCATTTTCTAAAAAAGCTGTAAATACCAATCCATTAGCATGAAAAGGAAGAAAGTTTTTATTGAAAATAATATCTACAACTGGATTAAATGAGATACTATGCGAATTTCCTAAAAGAAGTGTATTTGTATCTTGAATTTTTTTAATAATTTCTGAGATATTTTCTACTGGAATCAATTCAGGATCTTGACCACATAAGCCAAGCATAACTGCTAAATCGGTAGCGTGACCTTTACCGGTTAATGAAAGTGAACCGTATAAGTCAACCTGTACCCGTATTGTTTTTTGAATGCTATCTTCACTTCTTAATTCGGTTAGAAAACGCTCAGCTGCACGCCATGGACCAAGTGTATGGGAACTAGAAGGACCTATACCTATTTTAAGCATATCAAATACAGAAATACATTCTTCCATTGGTTTAGAACTTTATACAAAGATAGTAGGGAAATAAGTTAAAATAGAGATAAAATTCAATAGATATTTTTTGTGTAATAGCCCAATAGGAACTTGTCTCGTGTAATTTATTTAATGTGTGATTTTAAAATTTCATACATTTTGATTATAAGCGACTTATGTAATTCTAAATGAAGTTTAATATCAAATGCATGTCATAAATAAATCTGTATATTATGTAACTTTAGCTATTAATTATATAAATAAAAATGATATAAAAAATGCCATCTTTATACTTTTAAATTTCAAATTTTTTTATGAAAGTCATCAAGCATTCAGGAGATATTGTAGATTTTAACACAAACAAACTCAAATTGTCATTGATGAAATCTGGTGCCAATAAGAATATAATTGATGAAGTTATTAAAAGTATAGAGAAAGAGATTTATGAAGGAATTCCAACAAAAAAAATTTATAAACTGGCTTTTAGTTTATTAAAAAAAGCATCTAATTCTCATGCAGCGAGATACAATTTAAGGGCAGCTATTGAACTATTAGGGCCGGCAGGTTTTTTCTTTGAAAAATTTATTTCAAGATTGTTTGCAGCGGAAACCTTTCAAACCAAAACCAATGTGGTATTACAAGGAAAATGCATTTCGCACGAAATTGATGTCATTTTAAAAAAGGAAAATACTATTGCAATGGTAGAATGTAAGTTTCATGAAAGAAGAGAATCGAATTCGGATGTAAAAGTACCAATGTATATTCTATCTCGTTTTAATGATTTAAAAGACAAACCTCATCATATTTTCGCTAATAAAGACCAAATCTCTAAATGTTGGATTGTGACCAACAATAGGTTTACAAGAGATGCCATCACTTTTGCAAAATGCTCGGGCTTGCATATTCTAAGTTGGGATTATCCTGAAAACAATACTTTGAGTAATAAAATTGATAATAACCAGCTTTATCCGGTTACTTGTTTAACTAGATTATCCCTTACAGAAAAAGAAAAGCTATTAATTCTAAATGTCATTTTAGTAAAAGAATTAATCAATAATTCTGAAAGTTTAGAAAAAATAGGATTGAGTAATTTTAGAATTAAAAACGTTCAAAAAGAAGCACTAGCATTATGTAAATATATACAATCATGAAAATCAAATTTATAGGAGGAGCAGGAACTGTAACAGGTTCAAAAACATTAGTAGAAAGTAATGGTATCCGAATTTTGATAGATTGCGGACAATTTCAAGGTATAAAACCTTTACGAGAACTTAATTGGGAACCATTACCAATTTTGCCATCTAGTATCGATTTTGTATTGCTCACACACGGACATTTAGATCATTGTGGTTGGTTGCCTCGACTAGTTAATCAAGGATTTAAAGGCAAAATTTATTGCACGAGTCCTACAAAAGACATCACAAAATTAATATTGCTAGATAGTGCAAAAATTCAGGAAGAGGAGGCCAATAAAGCCAATGAAGAGAATTATTCTAAACACGTTATCGCCGAGCCACTTTATTCTGTAGCACAAGCAGAAAAGGTTTTTCCGCATTTTAGAATAATAAAGACCAATGAAATCATTAACCTTGATGCTGAAATTTCAGTAGTTTTTAGTAATGCAGGACATATTATTGGAGCATGTACAATTGAATTGTCGCTTGAAGGTAAAATATTAGTTTTCTCCGGAGATATTGGGCGTGATAATGATTTATTGGTATTTCCTCCAGTAAAACCAAAAAAAGCAGATTATGTTTTTTTAGAAAGCACCTATGGTAATAGATTGCATCCCGAAACTGATGTAATGGCCGAATTAGAAACGTGCATTAATAATACCGTTCAAAAAGGAGGTTCAATTATTATTCCAAGTTTTGCTGTAGAGCGTGCGCAAACGGTTATGTATTTACTTTGGTTACTTAAAGAAGAAGGTAAAATTCCTAATATTCCATATATTATTGATACTCCAATGGGAATTAAAGTACTTGATATTTTTTCAAATAATAGAAATTGGCACAAACTTCCAGAAGAACAATTTGTTGCGATGTGTAAAATGTTTACCATGATTACAGATTACCAGGAAACTATCGATACCATTTATAACAAACAACCCAAAGTAGTCATTGCCGCTAGTGGAATGATAACTGGTGGTAGAGTTTTAAGTTATTTAGAACGATATATTAGTTTGCCTGAAACTACAGTAATCATAATTGGTTATCAAGCTGAAGGAACTCGAGGTAGAAAATTATTGGAAGGGGCAAAAGACATCAAAATTCATGGAAAATATTATGACGTTAAAGCTACTATCCTTGAAATAGAAAGTTTATCGGCACATGCCGATCAAAAAGGGTTGTTGAATTGGCTTTCTGAATTAAAAACGAAACCCCAAAAAGTATTTTTGGTTCATGGAGAAAACCAACCAGCAGATGAACTTCGTATAAAAATTAAGGAACAATACGGTTTTAATTGTACTGTTCCTTTAATGGGTCAAGAGATTGAGTTGTAAATAAGATATATTATTTAATTGAACAACGGACTAGAAAAATGCTCAATTATAAAACGCTCTCTTTGATGAGCATTCATTTTATCTGTTTCTTTGATATTCATTTTAATATTTGCAAAACGATCATCTTCTTTTAAAATATTGAATAATTCTGTTTTGGCACTTGTTGGACCAAAAAGTAAAACTTTATTATAGTTTAAAATCATTTTTGCTATTTTTTTGTAATAATCAGAAAGTGATTGTTTTTTTTTATTGTGCATAAAACTTTCGCCTTTTGCCAAACTTTTTTCTTTTTCTTTGTGTGTGAATTTAGTTTCGATGGTTTCTATCTCAAAAGAATTTTCCGAAAATTCGATTAAATGAGCTATTGAATGATCCATCCAAATTCCTAATTTTTTTGTTGATTTCATTTTTTCTAATTGTTTAATTTAGTTGTATCACTTTGATGGTTTGGAGCATATTTTTTTAAAAGCTATTTAGAATATCAGTATTTAATTTGTTTAATGTTTTCATTTTGTAGTTTTTTATTTTTTTGAATTTTTAATTTATAATAATCATTCCATAAATTGTAAATAAATTAAAGTTCCAGCTGCTAAAGTCATTATTATAAATGCTAAAAAGCCAAGAATATTTACCGTAACGCTATTTACATTTCTACCCATTATTTTTTTATTATTGGAAATATGTAAAATTATGGCTATAAGCACCGGAGCTGTTAACCCGTAAAGAATTGCTGTATATATTAATGCATTAATTGGTGAAATGCCTATATAATTTAGTGATAGGCCTAAAATTAAAGAAATAGCAATAATTAAATAAAATCCTTTTGCTTCGTGAAATTTTTTATCTAAACCTTGTTCCCAGCCAAAAGTTTCTGTGAAAATATAGGATAATGAACCACTTAATACAGGAATGGCAATAAGTCCCGTGCCAATTACACCAATTGCAAAAAGGAGATATGCTAAATTACCAGCAAGAGGTTTTAATGCTACAGCAGCTTGTTCTACAGTGTCAATTTGATGTATTCCTCCTTTAAATAATACCGTTCCAGTGGTTAATATAATAAAATACATTACTAATCCTGAAAATGTCATCCCAAAATCTACGTCTTGATTTATTTCATGAATAATTTTTTTGTTTACAATAATATGTTTGTTTTTATTTTTCATTTCCTCTACTTCTACAGATGCTTGCCAAAAAAATAAATAGGGTGAAATGGTAGTGCCTAGTATCCCGACAATAATTGCAATAAAATGTTTGTCAAATCGTATTGTTGGAATAAAAGTGGCTTTAATGATTTCACTGAAATCTTGTTTATAAAGAAAAGGAACAACAAAATAAACTAACATAACAATGCATAAATATTTTAAAGTTGATGCTATTTTTTGATAGGGAAGATAAATAATTAGACCTAAAAGTAAGACGGTAAAAAAAACACTAAAAAAAGTGGCATCAACAGACGGAAAAAGCATGTTTCCCACAGCACCCATTGCAGCAATATCGGCACCAATGTTCATAATAATTGCGGGAAAACTAAATAGAAGCATTAAATATAGTATTGGTCTTGAATAATGTTTTTTAAGCGTGCCAGTTAATCCTTGTGAGGTAACTATTCCTATTCTAGCACACATTTGTTGAATAATCGCCATTAGCGGAAAAGCTATAATTGCAGTCCAAAGAGTCGATAAGCCAAATTGGGCACCAGCTTGGGAGTAAGTAGCAATTCCAGAGGGGTCATCATCACTTGCTCCTGTAACAAGTCCTGGTCCTAGAAGTTTCCAAAATTTTTCAATCTTATTAATTCTAAGTTTCATTGGCATTTTAACATTCATAATTAGGATTCAGAAATGTTTTGAAATCGCTATTGTGTTTATTTGTATTTAAGAATTTTAATAATGGTTACTTGTTTTCCTTTTTAATTTTTATTTTTTCTACGGCACATTTTTCCGCTCATTTCCATACAGTAGCCTTCTTTCATTTGCATTTTCGAACCGTCTCTCATTATACATTCTCCATTAACCATGCATTTTGTCCCGTTTTTCATTAACATAGTTTTTTTCATTGGCATGGTTTTACCGTTTTTCATTACCATCATTTTACCCTCTTTCATCATACAACAGTCCGTATTAGTTATTGATTTTTTTGTCTGTGCATTTATACTTAATGATAGGACAAGGAAAATCAAGGTTAGAAATGATGCCATTTTTGCAAAAAATAATCCATTAGTTCTCATAACATATTTATTTTAATTTCGTCAGTTCTGCTGTTGCCCTGTCTTCAGGTTCGCTGTTGCTCGATTGCTATTTTTACTTTTTCAGTATAGTATTCAAATTTAAAAAATGCTATAAATCATATTGTTATACAACTATTGGTAAAGATTACAATATTTACAGATTTCAATTTTGTTTCTTTGTTTCCTTTTTTTTATTTCTATTGAAATAGCCTTTTAATAAAAAGTTATCTTTTGCTGCTTTTTCAAGTTCTTCTAGTCCTTTTGCACCATTTTCCAGTTTGGTAATGGTAGAATCAACTGATTTTCCTAATCTTTTATTATCTATTAATTTGGATAAAACATTGCTTTCATTATTTATTTTAGAAGTAAATTTTGCAAATTCACTAGAACTATTTTCAAGATTCTTTAATGATGATTCCAGATTTTTCGCAAAAGTTTCATCGGTCATTAATTTAATTAAAACATTATTTTCATTATTCATTTTGGATGTAAAAACAGCTAAATCATTTGAACTCTTTTGCAAATTTGAATTTGTAATGTCTAATCCGTTAGCAAAATTTTTATCGGTAAACAATTTTGAAATGGCACTATTAGGATTGTTCATCTTTGGCGTAAACTCTGCTATTTCATTGGTGATTATCTCGAGGTTTGATAAAGATTTTTCAATACTATTGGCAAAATTTTGATTGGTCATTATTTTAGATAAAATACCTTTATTGTCATTCATTTTAAAACTGAAATCTGCCAATTGATGCGTTATTATTTCTGCATTGTCTGCACTTTTTTTTACGCTGTTCATAATATCTTCAAGTTCGATTGTACGATTTGATATGATGTAATCATTATTTTTTACTGTATTTTTAGAGGTCGTTCCTGGTGATATAATTAGCACTTTGTCACCTACTAAACCATCAGAGCCAATGCTTGCTGTAGCATCGGCTTTAATATATTGTTGCACCTCATCTTTTATTAATAGTTTTACTAGAACCAAAGAATCTGAAATGAATTCAATTTTGTTCACAGTACCCACATTGATTCCAGATAAGCGAACATTACTGCCTACTTTTAGTCCACTTACGTTCTTGAATTCTGATTTTAAATGGAATGTCGAACCAAATAAATTTCTGTTTTTTCCAATAAAATAAATTGTAATTATAAATAGCAAAATGCCAATAATTATAAACATTCCTAGTTTCCATTTATTTCCCGACTCTTTATTCATTATTTATAATTTTTAAATTAAATAAAAAAAGAACGAACCCAATTGTCATCACTATTTTTTAGTGATTCATAATTTCCTTCGGCATAAATTACTCCGTCACGAATAATTAGAATTCGATCTCCTGTTATTTTGGCACAAGCCAAATCGTGGGTAATAATTATAGATGTTGTTTTTCTTTTTTTCTGAATTTCTAATATTAATTCATCAATTTCTCTCGAAGTGATAGTATCTAAACCTGATGTTGGCTCGTCATATAAAATAATTTCCGGTTCAATAATTAAGGCTCTTGCAAGTCCAATTCTTTTTTTCATACCGCCAGATAATTCCGATGGCATTTTATCGATTGCTTCTTTCAATCCAACGTCTTCTAATGCATTATTTATGGCAATTTCTATTTCGTTTTGATTTAAATATTTTGAATGGTGTTTTAGTGTAAAAGCTAAATTTTCCTTAACAGTCATCGAATCGTATAAAGCACCATTTTGAAAAAGAAATCCAATATTCATTCTCACTTTATTGAGTTCATATTCGTTTAGTTTTGTGATGTCAGTATTAAAAATGTATATTTCTCCTTTATCGACTTTAATTAATCCCACCAAACATTTTATAGCAACTGATTTTCCTGAACCCGATCTTCCTAGAATTACCAGATTTTCTCCTTTTTTTACCGAAAGATTAAATCCTTTTAAAACGGTATTATCAGCAAATGATTTATAAACATTTTTAAATTCAATAATGATTTGTTGATTATTAGTTTCAATTATTTTTCGTTCATTTTTTTCTGCAACTATCATTATTTTAGAATAATAGATCGGTTAGTTGTACTGCAATCATATCAATTATAAAAATAGAAAGCGATGCTGAAACCACCGCCGAATTTGCTGCTTTGCCCACACTTTCTGTTCCACTTGTGGCATTAAAACCTTTGTAGCAACCTATCAATCCTATAAAAAATCCGAAGAAAAATGTTTTTATTGTGGCTGGAATAATATCTAAAAATTTTACAGATTCGAAAACTTGCGAAAAATAGCGTAATAAATTTACATCGTTGTGCATGTTTACTCCAATATATCCGCCCAAATGACCTACTAAATCAGCATAAATGACTAAAATTGGAACCATCAATGTTGTGGCAAGAATTCGAGTAACTACCAAATACCGATATGGGTTTATTGCTGAAACTTCCATGGCATCAATTTGTTCTGTTACCTTCATAGAACCCAATTCGGCGCCAATACCCGAGGAAATTTTCCCCGCACAAATTAAAGCTGTTATGACTGGAGCAATTTCTCTTATTAATGAAAGGGACACCATTCCTGGTATCCAAGATTCTGCGCCAAATTTTGACATAGCTGGCCGTGATTGTATGGTTAGTACCAAACCCATTATAAATCCAGTAATACTGACTAACGGAAGTGATTTATAACCAATAACATAACATTGTCTTATAAATTCTCTAAATTCAAATGAAGGACGGAAAATTTCTTTAAAAAACCTTAATCCAAAGAGTGACAAATCGCCTATTTCATAACTAATATTTTTTAAAAAAGTTTTCATGATATAAACTAGGCTTGATAGGAGTTAAATACGAGTAAAATTTTGATGTTGAGTATTAATTCATAAATAACCCAAGCCAAATAAGGAATGAGTAAGTAAAAAGCAGTTTTAGAAATTTTGAATAGTTGTATGATTAGCATTAAAATAAAGACAAATAAAATCGAAATAATAAAAAATGCAAATACAACAAAATGGAATTTGAAAAATAATACAAACCATAAAAAGTTCAAAAAGAGTTGTATTAAAAACAATTGAATGGCTTGATTTTTTATTTTATAATTGATTTTACTTGTCCAAACATACCACAACGAATTACCAACCAAGAAGTATAATAAAACCCATATTGCTCCAAATGAATAAATAGAAATTTTCCATGTATTCAAAATATAGGATTCATACCAATAATTATTTTCAGTTTGTGAAAATAGTATAGATGCAATTCCTACCATTTGGCATAGTAAAACCGAAACTACTAATTTTACAGCGGATTTAGTATTTTCTAGATTTGACAACATATACTTAAATTGTTCTGTTTTCATTTTTATAAGTCAATCTGATGTTTTTATTTATTTACCAATTGGCTATGTTGTTAGAAGTAGTTTTTGAACTGTGTTTAATACTTATTTGTTTTAAGAGCATGAAATTTTTTCTGCTTAAATTTTAGAATTTCAAATAGTGTAAGTAAATAGTTTACTGAGAAATTATTTTATTTTTTTTAAAAACTAACATTGGCGTTTTTGTATCAAAAGCCATATCGGCAGTTTTACTTGATAAAAATAGTTTATCAAACCAATTTCGATTTTGTTTTGTAAACGAAATCAATACTGATGTTCTTGTTTTTTGGATGTATTTTTGAATGTGTTTGTTTAAAGGATAAAGCGCATTTAACTCGTTAAAATGGAATCTAGTATTCTCAGTTTCATATCTTGTCATGAGTTTATTCAACTTATTTTTTTTAGCTTTTAATCGAACTAAATAATCAAAGTGCAAGATGTTTAATTTTGCTTTTACTTGTGAGGTAAATTGCTGAACCCTATCCAATTCTTCCTCTAGATTAATAAGGTCAGAGGCAAAACAGACATTTGTAATGGCTCTGCTTTTATAATTTTTAGGTATAATAAAGACCGGAATTGGGCAAAAGGCAACTAATTGCGAAGCAGTAGTTCCAAACAACTGTATCAGTTTTCCAGCTCCTATGGTACTTATGCAAATGTAATCGGCCTTAATTTCTTTAGCATACTCAATAATTTTATTGCTAGCATTCATCCCAACTTGGCAAATACATTCGTATGATGTTTTTTTAATTGTACTTTTTTGATAGATAGTATGAATAAATTGCTCTAATGTTTTTTGACTACGTTTCAATTCATTAGCTTCATATTGACCATAATAAACATGATCCCAAATAGTTGGTCTGAAGATTTCAACTACATTATAAAAAATAAGTTCGCATGGAGTTTGTGTTGCCAATTGCATAGCAAAATGAATTGCTTTTCTAGAATTAGCAGAAAAATCGGTAGTAACAAGTATCTTTTTCATGATAACTATTTTTCAACTTATATCGTAAAGTTCGTTTGCTATAAATTAATAAGTGTTATATAACTTTGAGAATTTGTTATATAATTCCTATTTTTTTATATTAGAATATCTTGCTAGAATCATCACACAAATCAATAAAAAAGTTGCTTTTTGGGCTATATTTATTTCGTTGCTGCTTTCTTCAAATTATCAAAATAGTCTATTTTTTAAGTTCTCATAGGATAATAGGGGAGAAGCTTCAAAAAAAATATATAGAATGATCAGGATATTTATAAAGCCTGCAAAATAAATTTTATTTTCCCAATAAATAGAACTAAAGTAATTTTTTCATAATTTTAGTTGTGAAGTCAATCACTACAGATTATCAATTTTGCCTGCCATACAACTGATATAACTTTTTATCTTGAGTAACAAACCATTTTCATGGGTTGCTTCAGGATAGCCAATTGACTCTAATTTTTTTACGATTGTGTCTCTATCTGAATTCTCATAAGTCACTTCTACGATATTATTTTCGGGTTCGATTTCTACAATTATTACTCCATTTACTTTAAATAATTCTTTCCGAATTGTTGTTGCACAGCCATCACATTTTAGGTTTGCAACAACTATTTTTTCTGTTATCATTTTCTTATTTTTAAATTATTATTTGAAAGTTGAAATTGGGCAACCTACTTTTTCATTTCAGGCTAAATATCTTATTGTTAATTCATTATTAACAGCGCAAACTCCAAGTGTATTCCAAGCTATTCTTTCTGCTTCTTCTTTTTCATAGAAGGAATCAACGGTTCCTCTTAGTGTTACTTTACAACCTGAAACATCAACATAAATACTATCGTAATTAAGAACCCAATTGCGATTGAATGCATTTTCTATAGCTTCTTTCTCAATTTGGTTTTTAAGTTCTGATTTAATCTTAATATTATTTATGACACCTTTTACTCCACTAATATTAGACATTGCCATATTTGCTGATTCCCTTTGATAATTCCAGTCTAATGTCCCATCAAGATAAATCCATCCACCAAGAATTTTTATAACTAATTTTTCTTGAAGAATATTCAAATTCCATTTTAAGATTTTTAAAATATCTTCTGCAATTTCATTATCATTCTTGTTAAAATATTTATCATCTACTTCCATTTTATCTACAATAACTTTTACACCAGGCACTTTTTTAACGATATTTTCTGCTTCAATTATTTTAGAATAACTATCAACAGTTCCTGTTAATGTTACTACACCGTCTTTTTCAACTATGCCAATTTCAGACGCTTGTAATAAGGGTTCAAATTTTATTGCATTTTGGAGGTCTTTTTGTAATTTTTCATTTGCTTTCATAGTTTCAAGTTTTTAAAAGTGAATTAAGCTTACAATATCAAAATTGGATTATATTGATTATAAATATGTTATATAAATTTTCAGAAAACTTACATTATTTACAGATTTATATAATTCAAGGTAGCAGTTTATTTTAAGTATATGGGATTGATGTTCTCAAATATTAATGAAACATTTTGATGGGTCATATATTTAAGAAATAGCTTTCAATTCTTCAAACAATTTTTTTTGCTTTTCGTTTATATTTTCTGGAATTTGCACTTGAATTATAAGATACAAATCACCAAAAAAAGTTGCTTTTTCATAAATTGGCATTCCTTTTCCTTTTATTCGAATTGTTTTGCCATTTTGAGTTCCTGGAGTAATTTTTATTTTTAGTTTACCTGATGATAGTGTTTCTATAATTATTTCATTCCCTAAAACCGCATCGAATAGGTTTATGTTTACTTTTTGATACAAATCATTTCCTTTTCTAATAAATTTTGGATGTTCTTTCACCCGAATTCTCACAAACAAATCGCCACGATTAGCCTCATTACTCCCTTTTGCACCTTTGCTTTTTATTCTCAATTGTTGGTCGGTATAGGCACCAGGTTTTGTAGTTACCCGAAGTTTTTCGCTCTCTAATTGAATAATTCTACTAGTTCCAGTGTAAGCTTCTTCTAGCGAAATTTCCATTTCGGTTTCATAGTCGCTACCTCGCCTTGGTTGTTCTTGTCTCGCTCTTTGGCCTCTGCCTCCAAAAAACTGAGCGAAAAAATCTGAAAAATCTTCTTGATTACCTGCAAATCCTTGATTGGGATTGCCTTGGTAATAATGTCGACTCGAATCCCGTTGTTGGTTGTAAGCTTGTTGATTTTGTTGCCAATTTTCTCCCAACTCATCGTATTGCTTTCTTTTTTCGGGGTCGCCCAAAACTTCATTCGCCTCATTGACTAGTTTAAACCGTTCTTCGGCTTTTTTATCGCCTAAATTCTTGTCAGGATGGTATTTTTTAGCTAGAGTACGATAAGCCTTCTTGATCTCCTCAGCGGTTGCTTTTTTATCAATTTCTAATATTTTATAATAGTCTGTATAATCCATGTTTTACAGAATTTAAATGTTATATAAATTAAAATAAAATATAATGAGATAGTGTTATACAACTTTTTAAATAAGTTATATATTTTCCACTTTTTTTATATAAAGTGTTGAGACTATGAAATAATTTTGCCATCCTCCATTGTAATAATCCTATTGGTTTTTTTTGCAAAATCATTGTCATGGGTTACAATGAGTAGAGTTTGTTTTTTTTCTAAAGTCAGTTTTTTAAAAATATCAAAAACTAAGTCACTATTTTTTTTGTCTAAATTTCCAGTAGGCTCATCGCCCATAATAATTAGTGGATCATTGATTAAAGCACGAGCAATGGCAACCCTTTGTTTCTGTCCACCACTTAATTGATGAGGCATTTTCTGTGCTTGGTCTAGCATATCGAGTGTTTTTAGGTGTTCGATAGCTCGATTTTCAATTTCTTTTTCAGAATATTTTCGCAATTTCAAACCCGGAAGCATAACATTTCTCAAAACATTATATTCTGAAAGTAAATAATGGAATTGAAATACAAAACCAATTTTTTCATTGCGAATTATAGCCAATTCTTGGTCTGTCTTACCTGTAATGAGTTCATTTTTGATTAATAATTGTCCTTCATAATCAGTATCCATTGTAGAAAGCAAATACAGTAATGTCGATTTTCCGCAACCCGATTTACCTACTATTGATACAAACTCGCCATTAGTGACACTCATATTAATTTCTTTTAGTACTTGAAATTTTATGGGGTCATAAAAATATTTAGTTAAGCCCTTAGTCTCTATTACTTTATTTTCCATTGCTATTTTCCTCTAATGATTTCTACTGGATCTATTTTACTGGCTTTTAGCGCGGGAAAAAGCCCTGCAATGGTCGTGGTGAAAAGAGCAAAAACAATTCCTATAAAATAAAAAACACCACTGTAATGTATTGGATAGGTTTTTATGGTGGGTAATGAAGCGGTTTCAAAAGGAATCATATCGATTATTGAAGAAAAAATATACCCAAATAACAAACCAAAAAGACCTCCAACAATTCCTATAATTAGAGAGAGTGATACAAAAATCCACTTGACATCACTACCCGAAAATCCTGTAGCTTTTAGAATAGCAATACTATCCATTTTTTCATATATCATCATATTGAGTATATTGTATATGCCAAAACCCGCAACGATGAGCAATACGATTCCAACGGCATAGGAAATAATGGTTCTCACTTTACTTCCAGTTTCAAACTGTGAATTGGCGGTATTATAATCAATAGTATCCAAATTAAATTTCAACCTGAATTCTTTGGCCATTGCAGTTGCTATAGTCATATCGAATAATTTAATCTGAATATCAGTAATATAATTGGTAGGTTCTCCCAATATTTTTTGGGCTGTTGCTAATGAAGTGTAACTCATAGAATCATCGATATCGGAAATACCAATTTGTGAAATACCAACAATTTTTAAAGAAGATAAATTGCCTCTAGTAGAAGTGATTTGGATCATATCACCTTTACTTAATAACATTTTATCAGCCAAACCTTTTCCGATGATTATACTGTTGTTTTGCAGTAAATCGACAATGTTACCATCAATAATATAATCGCTAATTTTAAATAACTGTTCTTCCGATAAGACTTCAATACCATTAATAATACCTGAAATTTCAATAGTTCCAGAATTAAAAAAAACGGGAGTAGTAATTTTCGGTGCCACATCAATAATGCGAGAATCTTTTTTTAAATAACCAATAATGGCTTTGCTATTGTAAATAGATTTCCCACGATCTTTTGGTTTTATAGAATAAATAAAGTTAGCATCGTTTTTATATTCCTTTGATAGTGAAACGGGTTGATTTTCTGATGGTTTTATTTCGTTATAAAGTCTAACATGAGGGGTTCTATTGAGCATCAATCCATCAAGTAAATCATTTAACCCATTCATAAAACTCACTAAAGCAATAAACATGGCAATGCTAAAAGTGACTCCAACTGCAGCAACAATAGTTTGTTTTAGTCGTGCTAAAAGCAAATGAATAGCAATATCTATGATGAGTTTATAGTTCATTTTGGGGTTTATATATCATCTCATCTGGTTTTAAACCTTCCAGAATTTCTACTTTTTGATAATCACTTAAACCAACCTTTACTTTTTGTTTTTCGGTTTTATTGATTAAAACAAAATCATCTTTCAATAAATATTCTTTTGGAATTGTAATTGTATTTTTTTTAGTTTGAATAATGATGTTGGCTTCAGCAGTAAGATTAGGGTACAATTTTTCAGGAGTATTTACAAAATGGGCCTCTATTTTAAAAGTTCTGGAACGCTCGTCCATAATGGGATAAATTTTATCGACTTTGGCTTCAAAAACTTGATTTTTGTAACTGTCCATTGTAACTATAATGGGTTGGTTTAGTTTAACCCGAACCATGTCATTTTCATCCACTTCTAATTCTAATAAAAAAGCATCTTTTTGACCAATAATTGCCAAAGGGGTTTGTGACGAAATTAATGTTCCTTCTTTAACTAAAACATCAAATAATTGCCCTGAAAAAGCACTTTTGATGTTGAAATCACTTTGCGATTTTTGATTTATTTTCAAATTGATGTTATTCCTTTGTTGATCGTTTTGCAATTGTGCTTTAAGTTGTGACAATTGTTTTTTGGCTGATTCATAATTGATTTTAGAATTTTTATAAGCCAATTCCACTTTCTCAAAATCAACTTCAGAGATTACTTTGTACACTTTTATTCTACTATTCCTTTCATAAATTGACTGGTCTAATGCGAGTTTATCATTAGCAGATTGGACTTTCATTTCCATTTCGGCAATTTTATCCTGAATGTAATGATTGCTGTTTTGGCTTAATTGATAGGTTAAGAGGGCATTTTCAGTATTTAGCTGGGCTTTTTCACTTTCTATTTCAAACAATGATTGCCCAGTAGAAATAGATTGCCCTACACTAACATTTATTTTCTTTAAAATTCCATTGGTTGTAGAAAAAACGGTGTATTGATTTTCGGATTTTATCACGCCCGATGCATAAACACTTTCGTTAACTTCGCCAATAGTTGGCTTAATTCCATCTTCTTTGTTACTACAAGAAAAAAGAAGAAGCGAAACTATTGCGAAAAATTTATTTTTCATTCTACAATTTTTCAATTTCTATATCCTTGAATCAATAAACAAAGTGCATCCTCTAAAGCTTCTATGGAATAGATTTTTTTTAAAGGAATTTCGAGTTCATCATATTTATCAATAATTTTTTGCAAATCGGTACTCGCAAACTTTATTTTCCCATCTACAACTATTAATTTGGTTGGTACGATGGTTTTGTGATTCTTCAAAATCATATCTTTTTTGAAAGCCAATACAATCACATTAAAAGCAATTCCAGTATGCATTAGTTTTGCCACCGGAGAAGCTGTGACTGCTAATTCTGCTAATGCCTCTTTAATTATCATATTATATTTTTTTTTTAAATAATTCTATTTGAACCATTTATTAGTAGGTTGTTTTTTAATTTAACTTTGCTTTTTTTTATACCAAGCGGTTCAAAAGGTATACTTTTTTCGGTTTATTAAAGAATAAAAAAGCCCAATCTTTTTGGAAAGGGCTTTCAAGAAAGGATACCTATACAACTTTTATTTCCTTTTTTGGAAGTAATTTAGTTACTTCCATTTTTGGAATACCTAGTTTAAGAATTCCGTCTGTGTATTTGGCATCAATTTTTTCACCATGAACCGTTTTTGGTAGGGTAAAGGATCTTAAGAATGAATTATAAGAGAATTCTTTTCTTGTAAAATTCTCGTTCTCTTCGTTTTTCTCTTTTTCTTTCTCAGCACTAATGGTGAGAACATTATCGTCTAAATCTATTTTAAAATCTTTCTTAGTAAATCCTGGAGCGGCAAATTCTATGTTAAATTCATTTTTGGTCTCCTTAATGTTTACTGCGGGAAGTGTGTGTTTTAATTTTTTTTCTAACCATTTGTTATCAAAAAAATCATCATAAAAAAAATCATCCATTCCAAATGGGATTAAATTTCCGTTTGATTTAATAAGTGTCATAATATTAAAATTTAATTGTTAAACTTAAATTGATTTTCAATATATAAAGGTCATTTTATTCTATGTATTTTGATTTATAAAATTTTTGAAAAAAATTACAAAATTTACATGTTTTTTCCTGTTCGGTTTATTGATTTTACTGTATTTGTTGCAGTTGGATACCCCATGATTTTGTAGATTTGTTTTAAATTTCCACTATTGTACAAACAAAAAAGTAGCACTAAGAATTCCCAAAATTTAGTTTAGGGAATATAAGTTTTAATGAAATAAAGAAGTACTATTGTAGGGTATAGGGCTGAAATTATAGTAGTCAAATACCCCTTTAATTATATTATTTTTTGTTTTTAGAACCATTTCCATCACTAAGTAATAATGATAAAATTTTTAAATTTTCAGTTCGATCAGCAATTAGTTTTACGATACTAATGAATGGAATAAATACAATCATTCCAGCAGCTCCCCATAAAATCCCACCTATAATAATGATTATAATAATCGCTAGTGTGTTTATTTTTAATCGATTACCCACGGCAAACGGAAAAATAATATAGGCTTCTAATAATTGTACTATTGTGAAAACCACAATTACCCCTATAGGATACCAAATAGAATTAAATGTTACCCAAGAAACAGCAATTGGTAATAGTGAAGAAATAATAATGCCAACATAAGGAATAAACGTTAAGATAGAAGCAATAAATCCAAATAAAAAGGGGTGAGGTACTCCAATAATAGCCAATCCAATACTGTTCAAAGTTCCTACAATTAAATAAACCAAACCCATTCCCTTAATAAAATTGAAATATTCATGAATGGTTTCAACAAGAATTTCATGAATTACCACCTTTTTATATCTTGGAAATAATTGATAAAGGACCACTGACAATAAATGACGATGATACAATAATAAAGCTGATAAAATAGGAATGAGTATCAAGTTGAATGCTACTTCCGATAAGGAGTAAGTTGCATTTCTTAGTAATGGAAAAATTTCCAAGTTGTTAGTAAAATTTTTAATGAATGACAATTGCTTTTCTGAATTCATGCCAAATTGGTCTTCTATATAATTTCCTAATTGTGTCGCAGTATCTATTAATTTTGTACTTAATGAATGCCATTCATTTGTAAAAGAGGTAATTTGCAAAAACAATAAGTATAAAACGATAAGCACTAAAATTGATAATCCAAATAACGAAATTGCAATAGCAACAGTTTTTCCTATTCCTTTTTTTTCTAACCATTTACATTCAGGATAAAGTATAAAACTGATAAATATTGAAAAACTTAGCGGAATTAAAATGGTTTTGCCAAAGTAAAGTATTACTGATGTTAAAACAATATACTGAAGCAGCTCTAGTAAAGATAATTGTTTTTTTTGGTGTATTTGATTTTCGGTTTTAAGAATTTCTTTCATTTAATTTAATCTTTTTAGGTTTAGTTCAACTAAGCTTTGCTAAGGTTTTTTTGATGATGATTTCACAAACTAATACATACTTTTCATTATTAATTTGTTAAATCTCTTTTTTTTCAAATACCGCTAGGCGCTACAACGAAGCAATATGAGGGTCACGCCCAAAAAATGAATTTCAATTTTTAAAAAGCTTAAATTCAATATTCTTTAAATTTTCTACATTCTATTCATATACCAATTCAATTCTTTCTCCATTTTTTGATATTTGAAAATAGCTGTAATAATTTTTTGAAGTCGTACAAATGCGGTTTCGCTTTTTACTACATAATCGAAAGCTTTATGGTGCATACAACTCACAGCCACTTCAATTTTATCTTGAGAGGAAAGCATAATTACCGGAATATCAATAGTATGAATTTTTATTTCATCTAAGGTTTTCAATCCGTTCATTGCTGTTTTATCAATGCCGTCAAGATGGTAGTCAAGAATAATTACATCAGGTTTTTTATGCAAGTTTTTGATACAAAGTTCACCTGTTGCAAAGGTTTCTATTTCAAAATCGCCATGGTCAAGGAATTGAATTTCTAATGCTTTAAGAAAGAGCGCATCATCATCGACAAGGAATAATTTTATTTTTTTAGAGTGTTGCACGATTTAGTTTTTTAAATTATTGAGTTCTATTTTAAGTTCTTCAACCGCTTGCAAACAAACATTTTCGAGTTCAAGTACCCAATTTTGACATTTTGCTATTAGGAATTCGTCTCCAATTTTTCTAGCAATTTCTTCATATTTTTTGTCAATTCCAACAATCTTAAAAGATGGAATTAATTTATGAACTGCTGATTTTAAAGTATCTAAATCCTGATTTAACCAACTTTTTTTTATAGAATTAATTAATACTGGTGTTTGATTGAGATACACATTAATCATTTCTGTCATTAATTTGGGATTTGATTTGGTGAGCGAATTGAGATAACCCATATCAGTACATTTTTGAGTTTTAGGTTCGTAATTTTCGATAGTCTCTAAATCGATTCTTTGCTCAGGTTTTTTTATTATGGTTAGTATTTTTCTATACAATACGTTATCATCGATGGGTTTTGCAATATAATCATTCATGCCTGCAGCGAGGCATTTTTCTACATTTGTACTAGTCACATCGGCACTAAGAGCAATTATAGGAATAGAAGATTTAAGCGTATTCCGAATATAATTGGTTGTGTCAAAGCCATTCATTACTGGCATTTGTAAATCCATTAGTACAATATCATAGTGATATTCTTTAAGATTTTCAATAGCAATTTTTCCATTCTCAGCAATATCATATTCGAAGCCAAAATCGTCTAATATAGTCTTCATTAATAATTGATTGAGTTCTACATCTTCAACAATTAATACTTTGATATTTTTAGTAGGATTGTCAATAAACTCAACAATATCATCAACAACAATTGATGTCCTGTTTGTTTTCTTAAACGGTAGCACAAAACTAAAAGTAGAACCTTTGCCAAGTTCGCTTTCTACGTGAACACTTCCTCCTTGAGCTTCAACAAGTTGTTTTACAATTGCAAGACCAAGCCCTGTACCTCCAAATATTCTACAAGTTTGGCTATGTGCTTGTTGAAAATTCTCGAAAATTTGATCTATTTTATCTGCTTCAATTCCAATTCCAGTATCACTTATTGAAAATTCTAAAGTTATATTTTCAATATCCTCGGTGAGTTTTCTAATACTAACAGCAATTTTTCCTTTAGAAGTAAATTTTACAGCATTGCTAACCAAATTTAGAATGATTTGGTGTAATCGAATAGCGTCACCAATCAATACTTCTGGAATATTTTGATCGTATTTTACAACTAATTCTAAATTTTTTTCTTGTATTTTGGTTTCAAATAAATGTAATAAAGCAGTTATTGACATTGCTAATTTGAAGGTTTTTTTTTCGAAAACCATTTTACCTGAATCAACTTTAGCCAAATCGAGAATGTCGTTTATAAGTACAATTAAAGTGTCACCACTCATTTTTATAGCATTTACATATTCTTTTTGTTTGGCGGTTAAATCGGTTTTGAGAATCACTTTTGTAAATCCGATAATTGAATTCATCGGAGTTCTGATTTCGTGACTCATATTTGCAAGAAATTGTTGTTTTGATTTTACTGCACTTTCCGCTTTTACGATGGCTTCTTTTAATTTTCTTTCCGTTTCTTTCTGGTTGCTTACATCACGAATAGAAGCACAAACAATCAAGCTTTCTTCACTATCTATTGTACTTAAACTTATTTCTACAGGAAACTCTGTTTGGTCTTTATGTTTAGCAAATAGTTGCATTCCTTCCCCCATTTTACGCACTTTAGGGTTGGCAAAATAATATTGTATATGGTTATGGTGTGATTCTTTGAATCGAGAAGGCATTAATAAAGAGATTGGGTTTCCAATAATTTCGTTTCTATTGTAACCAAAAAGTGTTTCTACTTGAGTATTTACAGATTGAATATTTCCGTCTTGATTAACCAGAATAATTGCATCTGGAAGTGATTCTAAGAAGTTTTGAAATTTATTGTCGTATTTTTTTTCTAGAGATATTTTACGACCAATAATCACTAACTCTGAATTTTTTGTTTTTTCATTTTTATAAACAAAACCATTGTACAATAGATCTTTTTCATTGTGTCCCACTAACTCTAATTCTTCATCGTGAAAGAAACCAATTTCAAATAATTTTGCACAGTTTTTTTTTACCCTTTCCGAATCCTTAAAATAATTGAAGCAATGGGTACCAATAATGTCTTCTCTCTTTTTCTTAATTATACTTAAAAATTTGCTGTTTATATCCGTTATTTTATAATCGCTATCAATAACAATTACTGGTTCAGAATGAATTTCAGTCAAACTTGTTGTATAAATAAAATCTTTATTATTGGTATTCATTTCTATACGTTTTTACTTGTAATGTATCCTACTTCTACAATCGGATTTCTTCGTTTGTCTTTCAGTTGCTTGAAGTGCGATGGACACAAGCCAGTAACTTTTTTGAATTGTGATGATAAATGGGCAACACTACTATAATTCATTTTATAGGCAATTTCGGTTATAGTCAATTCGCCATAAATCATTAATTCTTTAACCCTTTCAATTTTATTATATATAATAAAATGCTCTATAGTTGTTCCTTGGGTGTCAGAAAATAAATTGGCTAAATAATTGTAATTGTGGTTTAGTTTTTCACTTAAATAGTCTGAAAAATTTATTTTAATATCTTCTTCAGTATGGTGAATCATTTGAATGATAATGTTTTTTATTTTTTCAATTAGAATTGATTTTTTGTCATCCATTAATTCTAATCCTGATTCAATTAATTCTTTTTTTAGGTACTCCCTCTGTTCTAACGAAATATCTTCCATAATTTCTACTTCGCCCAAATCGACAAGAATAAAGTGTAAATTCAACTCTTTTAATATTTCTTTGACCACCATTTTACAGCGGTTACTGACCATGTATTTAATGAATAGCTTCATTTATTTCAAGTGATTTTATTCTTATGATAGATATAAAGTTAATAAAAATAACAATCCAAAAAGGGAACTTGCTATTATTAATTTGAAATAAAACACTATTTTTTCTTAGTTGGAATTATTAAAAGCGGAATAGTAGTATCGTGCAATACTTTTTCTGTAGTACTTCCCATTACTATTTTTTCTAGCCATTTTTTACTGTGACTCCCAATTATTATAATATCGACCTGATACAAATGGGCAGTTTCTAAAATAGTTTCAGCATATTCTCCCTCTCTTACTACAGTTTCAATAGAGGATTCACCTAAATGTTTTTTTACGTTATTTAGAAAATCCAATCCTGTTTTTGTTAAAATTTCACTGTTTTGTTGGTAAGCATCTAAATTTGAAAAGCCAGCAAAACCCATAATGGGTTCATAGGATACAGATGAATAATCGATGGGGGTTAAGAAAGCATGTAGTAAAATGACTTCTGCATGCATTGCTTTAGCGAATGAAAAACCAACTTCTGCAATTTTTTGATCAGTAGAATTGCAGTCTAGTGCTATAAGAACCTTATTCATTTTGATAGTTTCCATATTAAAATCAGATTAGATTAGAATAAAATGTATCTTAATTTATCAAATTTCATTATATAAAATGCAAGTTGTTTTATATAATTTTCAATAATAGTTATATAATTTACAGGTAAAAATAGAATCTTTATACATCAATGAATTATTGTTTACTCAAACAGCAACTATATATTCTTAATCTTTATACTTGAAATTCTGAGGTTATACATGCGTATAATTTTTAATCTATTGGTTGTAGATAGTTTTTAGAGTTAAGTTTTCGTCAGTTCGATAGTAAGGAAATAGATTAAAACAGCTATTAAAAACAATAGTAATGGTTATTGTAATCACTTTTATTGTATTTTTATGGACTAGAGTAATTTTTTTAAAACATTTTTTTAATTAAAATCATCATTCAATGACCTTATACGATCAATTTAATAAAGACGGGTATCTTATTCTTAAAGATTTTTACACTGCAGAGCAGTGTGATGAAGTTATGGATAGAGGACTGGAGCTTTCAAATAGTTTTAATTTTGATGGTCATCCTTCAGTTTTTCAAACCAATGAACAAACGCGAACTTCCAATGATTATTTTCTGAATTCAGGAAATAACATTTCTTACTTTTTTGAGAAAGATGCCTTTGATGAAAAGGGGAAACTTAAAAATGATCTTTTTCATTCCTTAAACAAAATAGGGCATGCCTTGCATGATTTAGATCCTGTTTTCGAAAAATTTTCTCGCTCTCCTCAGCTTAAAGCATTAGCTACGGAGTTAAAGCTCGATAATTATGTTATTATACAAAGTATGCTCATACTAAAGCATGCCAAAATTGGTGGAGTAGTCGATGTGCATCAGGATTCCACCTTTTTGTATACCGAACCCGATTCCTGTATTGGATTTTGGTTTGCCCTAGAAGATGCTACTATAGAGAACGGATGTTTGTGGGCTAAACCAGGAGGACACAACACTAGTTTACGAACTTGGTTTAAGAGAAAACCAACTGGAGGAACTGAAATGCATATTTTTGACAACGAACCACTTTCAATGGAAGGAATGATTCCTCTCGAAGTAAAGAAAGGAACATGCATTGTGCTCCATGGTTTTTTACCACATTATAGCTTGCCCAATACCAGCGGGAAATCGCGTCAGGCCTATTCTATTCACACCATAAATAGTAAGGCAAAATATCCAGAAGCAAACTGGTTGCATAGAGATTTTAGTGAATTAAAAGGATTCAATTAAGTATTCTATGCAAATTAAATATTCATTTTCGTACTGGGGTAACGATCATTTGTCTCCCTCGCAGTTTATAAACGCTATTGTTGATGCTGGTTTTGATGGTGCCGAATTATTTCTTAATCCTTCAGACAGGATAACAAATGAATTTCTTACAGCTATAGATACTATCAGAAATCAAAATCCTGATTTTTATTTTATTGCCTTACAGCTACCTTTTCCTGAGAATGATTCAGTAGAAGCCCACATTCAAATTATGGAAGAAAACTTCAAAAATCTTGCTGCTCTAAATCCTTTATTTATAAACTCCCACACCGGAAAAGACTATTTTTCTTTTGATGACAACTGCAAAATTATCGACGCTGCGATGAATTTTTCTGCAAAAAACGGTGTAAAAATTCTCCATGAAACCCATAGAGGCCGATTTTCATTTCATGCTGCTTCCCTAATTCCATATCTAGAGCGATTCCCTGAAATAGAATTGGTGGGCGACTTCTCTCATTTCTGTACCGTTTCTGAAAGCATGCTCGACGACCAACAGGAAATAATTGCCCGTATCATACCTCATGTATCTCATATACACGCTCGTATTGGTTATGAACAAGGCCCACAAGTCAATGACCCACAGGCTCCAGAATGGCAAGGACATTTAGAGAAGTTCTTATTCTGGTGGCAACAAATAATAAATACTAAAAAGAGGGCAGGTCAGTCGCTTTTTACCATAAGCCCTGAGTTTGGACCTGCACCCTATATGCCCACTGCACCCTATAGTCAACAACCACTGAGCAACCAGTGGGATAATAATGTATTTATGAAGGAGTATTTAAAAGCGACTTTAAAATGATTTTTGATATAGTAATCTTTAACTAATCTAGATTTTTATCATTATTGTAGAGGCTTAAGTGTTGCTAATCGCGAGACCTCTAATTCTCAGCAACGGTTATTTTTGCTAAGGTCACGTTTAAAAAGCACCTTAGTATTGTGCTCAATATAATCGCCCGATAGAATCAAATAGGGATGATTTGGCGAATACCCTGCGCTGCGACTTCTTACAACTATCTTGTCGTTAACTTTCAGGCTATTGAACTGCTGAAAATCCTTAGGAATAAACTGCATCATGTATTCTTCGCCTTTGATCCTAACTATAAGCCATTTTGGTACTGATGACCCAGCGTTTTCGCGCTGAAAAGTAAGAGAGGTTACTACGGCTTCCATATCGGTAAAAGCTTTTATATCCTTCTTTATTTTATAATAACTGGCCTGCACTTTTTTACCTTCAGGAGAAACCTCCCATTCTTTGTACTTTATACCGTCAGGAGAAGCCTCCCATTTTTTCCTATCATCTAGATTGGCTTTCTTTTCGTCAATAGACAACGGTTTTGGAGTTGGCTCACTTTCATTATTAATTTCATGATTAGTAACCGAGCCGAAGGCGAACGGAGCGAAGCTACCCGAGGGCTTTAGCCCGAACTGACCGAAGGTAAATACTAGTCCGCTTACCACAACCAGCGATAAGATCAGAAAACAGATGGTTTTTTTCATAGGTTTCATATCCTTTTAAATTGATGCTACAAATCTAGTTTGATGTTTTTAAAACGGAGTGATTTGGATTGTAAATAAAAATGTAAATTTTGTAAATATATTGTAAATAGGATCTACTAATACAATACTTGTAATTTTAATACCAAAGAAATGAGATATGTAAACTTGGCTTCATTGTTTAAGACCATGTCATTACTTTTGAAAAGAATGGACAGCTCATTATTACTTTTGAAATTCGATAACTATTCTTGATGAATCTGCAAGTGCTTTAAAAGTGTCATTAAATACATTCAACTATACATTTTTGAGATGGCACCTTCAGTTACCTTTTTTTATTGGACAAAAAGGTCAGAATTTCAATCTTATAACCTGCCAATCCTCCAAAAATATGTATAGTCATAGGTAGTATACAAATCATACTTCAAATTCGAAATACCATGAGTAAATCAAATCATTCTCGGTAAAAGATATATCAAAGAAAGTAAACATAGTAATTTTATTATTTATGATTTTCTCTAATTGTTAGCACAAAATGTAGCCTAACTGCTCCTCACATTAAATAATTTTCAAATTAAAAAATCCTTAAAGTAAAGTAGTATTCCATATTTTTTAATCAATGTATAAACTTTCAGCGTCAAAGTACATTCATAGGATAATTCGATTAGAAGTATAGCTATAATTTTTTGTTGAATAACTTGCTCATTTCTTGAAAGTCTATTATTGCGTCCAAGTTAGATTTTTCCATGATGCTTAGGAAGTTTTATAAAAAAAGTAGTACCTATTCCCAATGCACTCTCAAGCCAAATACTACCCTTGCAATAATCAACAATTCTTTTTACTATAGATAATCCTATTCCGGTAGATTTGGGCTTATCTGAAAAAGATTGAAACAAATCAAAAATTTTAGTTTGGTATTTAACATCGATTCCT